>CAZKGS010000074.1:5547-10435 GCA_964552105.1 uncultured Syntrophaceae bacterium | reverse complement strand
TCCTTTTTTATAAATGAAATCGCCGGGTTGTAATGGAGGTATCCGTTTTTCATGCCGGAAATAAGGACACGAACGACGGGAACGCCAAGCTTTGGATGGGTGAGATCAAAACCAATGACCTGATGCTCCGGTGATAGCGCCTCCAGGAGACTGGAAAGGTCTCTTGAATGAATCCCCCCGGCATCTCTAACAGTAACAGGCCCGGGACAACGCTCGGTCCAGAAAGACTCGGGCACCAATGTCTCATATGACTCGGGATGAACCCTGTCATGAATATATCTGACGATGGGAAAGTATTCGCGGTGGGTCTTCCATTTTTTGAAGAACATGAACGACCGCTGCTGAATCAGTTCCAGGATAGCGCGATAGAGGGCTACACGAAGTTCGGGATCTGAAGCAGTTCCAATGACCAACATTCGGCAGTAATGATCCCAGCTCGTGACGATAGCCGAATAAACTCCTCTTACATGACACATAAAAAAGGCCCGGAGAGTCAACTGATTACGTTCAAATAAAGCCTGCCAGAAATCAAAATCAGGGTCTCCTTTGAGAATCAGTTCTGTTGGCAGGGGCTCCATCTCATTAACAATACGGTATTGCGCATCTCGTTCGACAACCTCGCAAATACCGGATATGAGGGCTTCTTCAAGGTTCCCGCCCGCCGACAGCCCGTTGGAAAAGAAAAAGCCCAGCCTCTTTGTCTCAAAACCGGCAAAAGGATAGGCCGAATCTGGAATGTCCATGAGAATGAAATCAACGGGCACGGAAATCATTTCATTTTTGATCAAGTCGATCCCCCGGTACCACGTCAGCGGTTGCTCGGGAGAAAACTCGACCCCTGGCGGGCGGAAGAATGCCCTCGGGTCAAGTGCCTCCTGTCCCAATTCTTCATACGTCGCAATCTTCACACGATCTTTCAGGGAATGGCAACCCGCACTGTACCGCTCAATCGCTTCCATAATGCATGAAAGGCGTGAATGTTCGGGCGTCAGTCCTTTGCCCGAATGCGTGTAAGAAAGATCCAGTTGCCCCCACTCCTTGAGATCCCGGAATTTGACAGCATTGATGTTCGACGTTCGAATGGTCAAGTGGACCGGGATTCCAAGAATATCGGTAAAGCTGATATCCACCGGAGGTATGGCATTGATATGCGCCAGAAGAGGTTCAACCTTGGCCAGGGTAACCTCAACAGGCTCCTTTCTCCACTCCATGGAATCCGCTATTTCCCCGGCTTTGCGCTGAATCATCTTTTTATGAATAATATTAATGGTTTCGTAAATCCCGCTGGCCGGAACTGCGTTGTACTGCATCCTTGCCACGTTAAATTCTCGCTATACGAGACGGCAGAACCGATTTAACAGGGCGGGACACTCATCAGCCAGTATTGGTCCGTTCGGGAAACAGGCCCTGCATATTTTGACGTGAGTTTTTTGTAGGGGCCGATGCCCTCATCGGCCTGTATTAACTCACTACTATACGGTTAATGGGATGTCAACTTTTTGTAAAATGAAGCTTGACAGGATTATAAAAGACCTCTATCTTCACCGGGCGTGTAGAAAATACTTTTTTTGTTTGGTTAAGTCATTGATTTACTTAAGTCTGTATAACATCATCCTTTTTGCCGCTGCCTTTTTTCTGATACCATATTACGCTTTAAGGATAATACTGACAGGAAAATACAAAAAGAGCATCGGCCCTAAATTCGGCTTTATCCTGCCCGATGTCATCAAAGGAATGAAAGGCTCTCCCCGGATATGGGTTCATGCCGTATCGGTGGGAGAGGTTACAGCCGCGGCACCGATCGTTTCTTCTCTCAGGGAAATTTTCCCTCATGCTTGTATCGTCCTTTCCACCAGTACGGAAACAGGGCAGGAAATGGCCCTTAGTATGGTTCCCGATGCAACCTCATATATATACTATCCTCTCGATATCCCCTTTGTGATCAGGAAAGTGATCAATCTGGTAAATCCCGACATTTTTGTCCCTGTTGAGACGGAAATCTGGCCTAATTTCATCCGCATATGCCGGGAGAAAGATATAAAGGTTGTTATGGTAAACGGAAGGATATCACCCCGTTCCTTCAAAAAGTACTCAAAGACAAGGTTTTTCTGGAAGAAAATACTGGCATATGTCGATGAGATGGGAATGATTTCCGAAATCGACGCAAATCGAGTTAAAACGATGGGTGTGGAAACTTCCAGGGTTCATGTCATGGGAAACGCGAAATATGACAGCCTTGCAGACAGAGCAGACACGATACTGAAAGAGAAAATGGCAGAAACGTTAAATATAGACCCCGGTTCAAAGGTATTCGTGGCCGGCAGTACCCACGAAGGAGAAGAAAAAGTCGCACTGAAAGTCTATAAGAAACTTCTCGAAAAATATCCTGATTTTTTGCTCATTATTATTCCCCGCCATATCGAACGAAGGGAGGAAGTACTTTCTTGTGCCGAAGAAGAGGGATTTATCGATTGCATCACCATGACTGAGATCAATGGGGGGAGAAGGCGTACGAAGGAAAGGATCATCATAATCGATGTCATTGGGGAACTCTTCAAGGTATACAGCCTTGCCACCGTTGTTTTCTGTGGCGGAAGCCTCGTTCCGAAAGGTGGCCAGAACATTCTTGAACCTGCGGCCTGGGGTAAGGTTATCTTCTATGGTCCATCCATGGAAGATTTCATGGATGAAAAAAGGCTCCTTGAGGAAGCCGGGGCAGGGATGACCATAATGAATGAAGAGGAGCTTCTGAGGGAAATACAAACGATAACAGAAGATCCGGAAACCCTTACCCTGAAAGGGGAAGCGGGGAGAAAAGTCGTTGCCTCAAATATGGGGGCCTCTCGCAGGTATGCAGAAATGGTAAAAAATCTAATTATAAATTCCTAATGCGGCAAAGCCGCAAAGGCTGAGCAACGAGCAATGAGGACTGGGGGCTAAAGGCCCGGAGAGGATTATCCCCCTGAGGCAGCAAAGCCGCAGTTGTTGAGAATAAAAACTCTAACGATCTGGAACCGACATGTTTTCTTGACCCATTATGAACAATTATGTAAAAGATGGTGAAGAGGTAGAAAAAAAAGTGATAAAAACAGGTGAAATATCTCGACGTCTTTATGAGCATCTATCGAACATGGGAGACAGGCTTGAAATAGAAGACGTCAGAATTGGTCTTGGCTACGCCGGAGTTAAACTGGAAGGTAAAAGACTTGGATTGGCTGCCGTATTGAGGCATGAATTAGCACCTGGCTGCTCAACACTTGACGAAGCTGGTACACTTAAAGGATTGAATGCTTTAAGGCTCTTAAAATACCTTGTTGATGGCAGGAACCCGCTGGAAAAGGCATTGGGTCTGGCTGCGGCAAATGCCATTATCAATCCGGAACCTTCGGAGAAAGAAAACGACACAATCGGTTTGATGGATCTTGGTCCTCAAGATAATGTTGCCATGGTAGGATACTTTGGACCTCTTGTTGAAAGGATAAAAGAAACGGGAGCGAACCTTTCCGTCATCGAAAGAGATCCGGCCCGGGTTAAAATTATCGACGATAAAACAAAAAATAAAATACTTGGAAATTGCACGGTTGCCGTTATTACAGCCACATCAATATTAAATAATACGACAGAAAAGATTCTCAACAAACTTGGGACCCCCAGGCATGTAGTCATTTTGGGTCCTTCCACGCCAATGTGCGGGGACGTGTTTCAGGGAACACCGGTAACCCATTTGGGCGGCTCGGCGATACTGGATATACGGAAAGTTATGCAGATTATTTCAGAGGGAGGAGGAACACCCGCAATGCGCCCTTGTCTGCGATTCATAAATATTTTACTGAGGTGATGAAAAATATGATTCCTATCGTTTCCATTGTTGGTAAATCAAATACCGGTAAAACCACTTTTATTGAAAGAATGATTCCTGAATTTGTGCACAGGGGGTACCGTATAGCTATAATCAAACATGGCGCGCACGGTTTCGATATAGATCATGAAGGAAAAGATACCTGGCGTTACAGGAAGGCAGGTGCTCATACGACCCTTATATCATCACCACGGAAAGTAGCCCTTATTGAAGATGTTGAGAAAGATCATAATATCGAGGAACTGAGAGAGAAATATATAAGGGATGTGGATATCATTATAATCGAAGGGTATAAGGGGAATCCGTATCCAAAGATCGAAATATTTCGAAAAGAAAGGAATAATAAATTACTCTCTGCTAAAGATGATAATCTTATGGCTGTCGTCAGCGACGATTCAGTCGATATTGATGTCCCCTGTTTTACTACGAAGCATGTGAAGGACATCGTCGATATGATTGAAAAGAGTTTTTTGAAATCCGAATGAAACTTATAATTGACAGTTTCGTAAAAAGTCAAAATTGCTCCCTCTCCCTCGAAGGGAGAGGGTGAGGGTGAATACAACGCTATTTTAAGTACTTACATTCCCCCTTCCCTTTATCCCCTCCCGCCAGGGGAGGGGAAATCCAACTTTTTACGAAACCATTATAATTAACATATGAACGAAGTTGATTACTTGAAAATTTTAAAATGGGTGCTTATCGTGTTACTGGCCGGTTTTATCGGACAGTTCGGGAAAAGCCTTGCCAAACACCTGATGGAAAAGGCCAGGCTGAAGAAAGAGAAATTAGCTGCCGGTTTGGAAATACCCACTGTCCCACAGGCGAATAACAAACAATCCGAAAAATTTCAGAAATCAGAATCGGAAGTGTTCCTAAAGAAGCCTGGAAAGGAAGATTTATCGACGAAAATGGATGAAGACCCTGATTTAGAACAGGTAAAAGAAGATGCCAAGATGGAAAAGAAAGCATTGAAGGCATTGGTAAAGCAGAAGAAAAAAGAGACAAAATTATTTAAGAAAGAAGAAGAAG
>CAZKGS010000074.1:0-5447 GCA_964552105.1 uncultured Syntrophaceae bacterium | reverse complement strand
AAGAAGAAGAAGGATAGAACGGAAAAGTTATCTTTCATGGAAAAGATTAAACCCGGAAAAGAAAGAGATATTATCCTTGACTCGATTACCGACGGTGTCTTTACGGTCGACCATCAATGGCGGATTACGTCTTTCAATAAAGCAGCCGAAAAAATAACCGGCGTTGCACGGGAGGAGGCAATCGGACAGCATTGCAAGGATGTATTGAAAGCCGACATATGCGAACGGGACTGCGCGCTGCAACATACTATGGTTACGGAAAAACCTGTAGTAAATAAAATAGTACATATTATTAACGCGGAAGGGGAAAGATCTCCCATCAGTATTTCCACGGCCCTCTTAAGAAACGAAAGTGGTAAGATTATGGGAGGTGTCGAAACGTTCAGGGATATCAGTCTTGTAGAAAAGCTAAGGAAGGAAATTGACCAAAGATACACATTTGAAGATATTATATCCAAAAATTATACCATGCATCAGTTGTTCCATATTCTGCCGGATGTGGCAGACAGTTTAAGTACCGTACTGATCGAAGGTGAAAGCGGAACGGGAAAGGAACTTTTTGCCAGGGCAATTTACAACTTAAGCCCGAGAAAAAGTAAGCCTTTTATCGTAGTGAACTGCGGGGCCATGCCCGACACATTATTGGAATCAGAGCTTTTTGGCTATAAGGCGGGGGCATTTACCGATGCGAAAAGGGACAAACCCGGTCGATTCAAGCTTGCCCACAAGGGTACCATATTTCTCGATGAAATCGGTGATATATCACCGGCCCTCCAGATTCGCCTGTTGCGTGTTCTCCAAGAGAAAACATATGAACCACTCGGAGCAGTTGAAAGCGTAAAGACCGATGTTCGGGTAATCGCAGCCACAAACAAAAATCTGGATGAACTGATGAAGGAAGGAAAATTCAGAGAGGATTTATATTACAGGATAAATGTCATGCGTCTTGGATTACCCCCTCTGCGTGAAAGGAAAGAGGACATTCCCTTAATGGTTGACCATTTCATTAGAACCTTTAATACTATCCAGAATAAAGAAATTACGGAAATTACAGATGAAGCCCTCGCATGTCTCATGTCTTATGATTACCCCGGGAATATAAGAGAATTGAAGAACATTATAGAGCGATCTTTTATCCTTTGCAAATCAAAAATAATTCAAAGGGAACATCTTCCCGAACCGGTTTGCAACTCAAGTGGCATGGATTATTCCAGGCATTCCGACATGGTAACATTCAAGGACATGGAGGCAATATTTTTAACCAACGCCCTGCGTAGAAATAACTGGAATCGATTAAAGACAGCCAGAGAACTCGGTATCCATAAAAGTACACTTTTCCGAAAGATCAAATCCCTGGGCATAAAAATTGATGATGAAAAACAGACTTAAGTCTAAGCACAAGTGATAACTTTTGGTCAGCGATTTCGTGAAAATTGTCACCCACTACTTAGAAAAACGCATAAGAAATTCTAAGCATGGCCGACCAATACGAAGAAGTTATTTCGTCATCTATATCGGCTGTCCATCCGGCGTAAGGTCCGGCATAAAAACTTTGATGTTGTTTCCCGCTGGTGTCAATATCTACATATTCTGCCCCCAGCCCAAGAGTCCAATTGGAATAGAAGTTCCAGTCTATGTTAATATCCACTAAATATGCGTGGCCATCGCAATCTCCCTCAGACAGTTTATATCTTAGTATGTGATCATCCCTGTCTTTAACCTTTGCCCAAGGAGAGTAGCCAAAAATAAAATTGAGCTGGAACTGATCTTCCCTACCGAAGAGTAAATTCGAGCTGAGACCTATATAAGGAAGCTGACAATGAATATCGTATTCTAAGACTTTGCCTGATATTGATACGGGCCCACTGGGGTATGTTCCTCTGGCACCATATATGTCAAAATTAAAATCCATGTATTTATAACCGACCATTGGGCCGAGAGTCCAATTATTATTAAGGCTGAAATGATACGCGTAATTTACATCAAAGATTATTCCATTAGATTCGGCATCTGATTCTGTGTAATGAGTTTTTACACTTCCCGTCCAGTCTGAATCTTTGAAGGTTCCAGAATCCATCGTGGGTGAATAAAGTAATGAAAGATTTAACAGTCCCTTGATTTGTTTGGGCTTTTCTGTGTACTTGCTTCCAACTGCCAAAGTTATACCGGCCATAAAATTATCATAAGGAAACTCCAGCTCACTTGCACCTCCAGGAAAGCTGATATGATAGGTTGCGTCACCGTGAATGTATTTTGTTTTTAATCCAAATTCTGTGAACAATTTTGGCGTGGCTTGTATGTATGAAGTTTTTGAGAAACTTGCTTTACCTTCAGCAGTTTTCTTTTTATCCACATAATCCTCAACGGATACTATATCGTCAAAAAGACGAATCACCGTTTTGCCGGTTTTGGTTTTTACTTTTATTATTTCGGCATTCATCTCAATTACTTTTCCCTGAACAACACTGCCGTCGCTGAATTGAATGGCTTTTATTTCCTTTTCCTGTGCAAATAGTGCTGTATTAACCAACATGACAAATATAATGACTGAAAGATATAAACAAATCTTTTTAAACGCTTTCATTCTCTCCTCCTTCTTTCTGTTCCTTTCCTATTTATAACTACTTAAAGTGTCAAGGAATATTTGTGATACTTTTGAATAGACGAGGGTTTGAACTGCTAAAGCAATTCATATCCCAAGTCGATTTCAAAGAAATTCTTTATTGAATTGACTTTTTTATAACTTTCTGGAATCTTATTAAATCAGTTCTGTGTGTCTGTGCGATAATATGGTGCTATGGTTAAATATTTCACAGAAACCTGTTCAACATATGTAATATCAATGTTAAAAACTTTTACTTTAACGGAGGGGAGAAGAGATGAACATTATTTTGCGGAAGAACCGGAACAGTTGGGCAAAAATCGGTAAATCTGTCTTATTTGCAATTGCTTTCATATTATTATGGGCTGTTAATGTTCAGGCGGAGTCTTATGAAGCGCTTTACCCGTGTCTTATTGATCTTCCGGGATGGGAAGCCAAAGAACCTGAAGGAATGAAGATGGAAATGCCCGGCATGAAAATGATAAATGCGACGCGGTCCTATACCCAGGGAAATAAGGAAATCACGGCTGTAATAGTAATCGGGAATCAGGCAATGTCAACTCCCATGGGCGCTGAAGGCATGAAGATGGAAACTCCTGAAGCAAAAGTAACTATCGAGAGAATAAACGGATTTATGGTCCAGAATATGTACTACAAGAAAGATCATGAAGGCACGATAATCGTGTATTTAAACCGGCAAGGAACAGGACCTGCTATTTTTTCCTTTTCATTTAAAGAATTGTCGGAAAATGAAGCCTTGAACCTGGCCAAAACTTTCGACTGGAAGATGATGAGGGACAAGGTAAAATTGTTTTAAGTGAATAGTTATTTTGTTTTTTGCCATGTTATGTGAAAGAAACAAAGTGGTAATGAACCAGGAGCAACTAATTGATCAATGTGCGAATAAGGATACCTGTGGATTCTTTCTGAAAATACTAATTGTATTGGCAGTAATCTTGATAACCGCAGTAACCTGTGGGAAAATAGTGCGAGCTGAGACCCCATCTCTCAAGATTTCGATTCTTTTCAATAATGTCTCATATAAAGAAAATCTTAAAACCAGTTGGGGGTTTTCCTGCCTTATTGAGGGCATGGATCAAACAATTTTGTTTGATACTGGCGGTGATGGAAATATCTTGCTCAGTAATATGAGGCAGATGGGCATCGACCCCGGTGTTGTTGAAGTCGTTGTCCTGTCACATATCCATGCTGATCATATCGGAGGATTAGAGAGTTTTTTAGAGAAAAATCCGAATGTTGTTGTATGTCTGCCAGAATCCTTTCCCGCTACTTTCAAACAAGCCGTTCGAAACAGGGGGGCAAAAGTCGAAGAAATACACGAACCAAAGTACCTTTTTGAAGGTGTTTATACAACCGGGGAAATGGGTGACTGGATCAAGGAACAATCACTTGTTCTGACAACTTCAAAAGGACTTGTGATCATTACCGGCTGTGCCCACCCCGGTGTTGTCAATATCGTGAGAAAGGCGAGAGGGCATTTTAAGGCAGATGTCTATATGGTTATGGGCGGATTTCATCTTTTGAGTATGTCCGACAGTGAAATTCAAAAGATTATCCACATGCTTAAAGAATTAGGTGTCCAGAAAGTAGCCCCCAGCCATTGTACCGGCGATCTGGCAAGGACAATGTTTCGGAAGACCTGGGGTAATGATTTTATCGAAAGTGGTATCGGAGCAGTAATTGAGTTGTCCCGACAGGTTGGGAAAAGCACATTGCTGGATAAAAATTGACACAATTGTGCAGTTACTGTTAGTAATAGAATCATAGTGATCAAGTGAAAAATATATAGAAGGGAAAAACAGTAAGTAACTATTATGAAGCCAAAAATACTGTTCATGGGAACACCGGATTTTTCAATTCCGTCTCTGAAAATTCTGATAAGGAATGATTATCCCATTTTGGGAGTTGTTACCCAGCCTGACAGGCCCGGAGGAAGAGGAAAAAAGTTTGTTTCTCCTCCTGTCAAGGTATTTGCAGAGCAATATAATCTTCCAATCTTACAACCTGAAAGGGTTATAGATGAAGAATTTCTGGATACATTTAGAGAAATCTCGCCTGATATGGTGGTATTGGCTGCCTTCGGCCAGATACTTCCCGGGGAAATTATAGGGTTTCCGCCAATGGGCTGCCTTAATGTCCACCCTTCATTGCTTCCGAAATACAGGGGAGCAGCACCGATTAACTGGGCTATTATCAATGGTGAAGATAAAACGGGTGTTGCAATAATGCTCATGGATGAGGGAGTGGATTCCGGGGATATACTGCTTCAGAAGGAAACTGGTATAGATCCCGACGAAACATATGATGATCTCTACGACAGATTATCTCAGATTGGCGCAGAGCTTCTTCTGAAGGCTGTGGAAGGTGTGGCCGATGAAACAATTACGGGGACTCCCCAGGATTCGTCTCTTGCAACATTTGCTCCCCGCCTGACCCAGAAAACAGGACATATAAACTGGGAAAATAGTGCGAAAGATATTGTTAATCTGATCAGAGGACTTTCTTCGTCTCCCTGTGCATTTTCATTTCTGAGAGAAAAAAAACTGAAGATCTTTCTCGCCACCTCCGGGAAAATGGAAACTTCCGGTGAAAAGGAGCCGGGAAAAGTGGGAAAATTGATGGAGTCGGGGCTCCAGGTAACAGCAAAAGATGGCCATGTCTATCTTAAAGAAGTGCAGCTTGAAGGCAGGAAAAGGATGTTCATTGATGATTTTCTGAGAGGGCATAAACTATCTCCGGACGATGTTCTCGAGTGAGCAGCTGGGAGCGAGACCTTTGCAGAATGTTCAATTTTGTTCAAGTTCAAGGAAGGTGAAAATTTTAA
>CAZKGS010000073.1:0-10532 GCA_964552105.1 uncultured Syntrophaceae bacterium | reverse complement strand
CTAAAGGAATTTGCAATAATTTTTTATCTACCTGCAGCTTACACAGGTTGTCAAATTGCTAAAGGGTACACCCGTTGTCTTGCTGATATATTTTAACTGGTCCTCCGGTGCAAAGAATCTTCCGCATACCTTACAGGGTGTCATCTTAAAGACCTTGTTCCAGATGATTCTCTTATCGTCTTCTGATTCCATTTTAACGTAGCCCGTGGGGCATACATAAGCACATGAACCACAGCCGATGCAGGCATTCGGATCAAATTCAATTTGAGGTTCCTCCAGATCACGACCAAGACCCCTGTCCTGAAATGTAAGGGCGCTGACACCTACGATCTCTTTGCATGCTCTTACACATAACCCGCAGAGGATACAGTCATTTTCTTCACCCTTTTCTTCAAATACATCCACCCCCAGCTTTTCAGCTATTTCCCTTACGGCTTCTGTTTCGGGGTATTTATAATAAAGCAATTCTGCTGCCATCTTGCGGCTTTCAAGTGCGTTACTTGAGTTTGTCCTGATTTCCATCCCGTTTTCGACTGCTGTATTGCAGGAGGTTGCAATCTGCCATTTTCCGTTTGCTTTTACTTCCACCGTGCAGAGTCGACAGGCGCCAAATGGGCTGAGATCATCGTGGTGACAAAGAGTCGGAATATCCAGTTTCAGATCCCGGGCATTCTCAAGTATAGTTGAACCGTCTTTTGCTCTGACCTTACGCCCGTTTATTACTATATTAACCATCACATTCCCCTTGTTTGTATGATTTCAAAATATCACTCAATTACCTGGCCGTTTCCCAAACCACAACCCTGTAACATCTCAGACAGCGCTGGGCTTCTTTCATTGCTTCAGCCGCATCAAATCCACCTTCGATTTCGGCGAAACCACTAACCCTCTTATTTTTATCCAGAAGATTGACCTTATTTGCCGGATTCTTTCCGATAAAGCCCTGCCCCCGCTGCTTTGCCACATCAACACCTTCAAAGGACATCTCTCCATTTAAACGACCTCCCTGAAGATAACAATCGATACTTCGGGCAACTTGATTCCCCGCATTTAAAGCCTCTATCAAGGTCGCCGCGCCGGTAACACAATCACCACCGGCAAAGATCCCTTTAACATCTGTCATATAACTTACAGGATCAGCTTTTATGGTTCCCCACGCCGTAGTCCCGAGTTTTTTCTTATCTGTTACCACAGGCAGCTTCGGACTCTGACCTATCGCACCTATGACCATTTCCGCACCAATTGTAAATTCGGAACCTTTAACAGGAACAGGTCTCTTTCTTCCGCTTTCGTCAGGTTTGCCGAGTTTCATCTTGATACAGCCCAGGCTTTCAAACTTTCCATCTTTTGTATTAATCTCCAGAGGAGCTGTCAGATATCTGATGTTTATGCCTTCTTCTTTCGCTCCCTCTATTTCTTCATCCCTCGCAGGCATCTCAACACGGGACCTTCTGTAAACAATCTCCACGTCTTTAAACCCAAGTCTTACACAGCTGCGGGCACAGTCAATGGCAACATCACCACCACCGATAATGAGCACTTTCTTTTTGGGCTCAATCTTCTTTCCAAGGTTCAGATCCCTGAGAAACTCAACACCATCGACAAGGCCTTCGCACTCCTGATCTTCCCCTTCGACACCCATCTTGTTCCCTTGATGGGCACCCACCGCTACAAAGACAGCTTGATAGCCTTGCTTCTTCAAATTATTGAAGTCGAGTTTTTCCACTTTCGTATTGAGTCTTATTTCAACCCCCATTCTCTTGATCAGGTCAATCTCGTGACTGAGGATATCCAGGGGAAGACGATATTCGGGAATTCCCACAGCGGCCATTCCGCCGGCCTGAGGCAAAGACTCAAAGATTGTTACACCATAACCCATCGAGCGAAGATTATAGGCCGCAGCAAGCCCTGCCGGACCCGCCCCGATGATGGCAACCTTTTCTTCTTTTTCGCTGGCAGGGGCACCCAGTGAACCACCTCCATCCTGAATATCAAAATCCGCAGCAGCTCTTTTCAGCAATCTGATGGCTAGAGGTTCATCTACATCATTGCGCACACAGGCATCTTCACAGGGATGAGTACAGACACGTCCTATAACACCGGGAAGGATACAATTTTCCCGAATCAGATTGAGGGAGTCTTTAAATTTATTGTTTTTGATCAGTTCAATGTAGCCTGGAATGTCTAAACTGGCCGGACATGCTTCTATGCAGGGAGCCGTTACGGCAGATTCGTACTTTCCCGCGCCCAGTTTCTTTTCTCCCTTCATCAGGGCAAGAAAATCAGCGTTATAATATTTAACTGCATCCAGGACAGGAAAGAGTGCGGACTGACCAAAAGCGCATTTCGCGCCTTCAGATACCCCCTTAACAATTTGTTCCATCCCGGCAAGGATTCCTTTATCTCCAAACCCTTCGGTCATCAGCTCAAACATATCCAAAAGTTTATCGATGCCAATCATGCAAACGGAACATTCACCGCACGAAATTTTTCTTATCTCTTTCAGATAATTCAGGGTCAGGGATAAGACATCTGCTTTGGGATCCATCATCACCAGACCATTCCAACCTATAAGGGCTTTAGCCTTCTTTCCGTCCGACAGTTTGGGTAATTTCATGTCAGCGGCTTTTAAGGCCTTGGATACTTTACCCTTCCTGTTATCCACGATCTTACCGTTCCAACTGCTAAATGCAACTTTATCCATTCTTAAGCCACCTTATCTTGTGTATTATATTACAGAGAAGATCTATTCAAACAATCCCCACTCATACTTTAAGTCCGACCAGGAGTGTAAACCGTTTACCTTATCCATCAATTTATTATATTCCTGGTAAACTTTGTCCTGGATTTTTTCTATCTGATCCGGCGTGAGATGACTGAATCGACCCTGGCGATTCAGGTAATCCTCTATAGGTCTCAGCTCGTCTACTTCAATGGTCATTTTATATTTACCGTCTTCTACCTCATAAAGGGGAAACATGCCTGTTTCAACGGCCAAACGTCCCAGCTTGATTGTTTCCTCGGAAGCGCTCCTCCATCCCGTCGGGCAGACTGACAAACAGTGTATATATGACGGACCTTTAACCTTTCTGGCCTTTTTTACCTTGTTCATGAAATCCAGAGGATAACTATGGCATGCTGTAGCCACGTAAGGCACATTGTGGGCAACCATGATCTCGGCAACATTCTTCTTCCATTCCTGCTTTCCCGGGACTACCTTGCCGGCGGGAGAAGTCGTTGTGGCTGCTCCCATGGGAGTTCCGCTGGAACGCTGAATCCCCGTATTCATATAGGCCTCATTATCAAGGCAAACATAAAGCATGTCATGCCCTCTTTCCATGGCTCCCGAAAGGGACTGTATGCCAATGTCCATGGTGCCTCCATCCCCGGCTATGGCAACCACTTTTACGTCCCGATCCGGAATTCTTCCCTTTCTTCTCAATGCTTTTAATCCGGCCTCGACACCGGAACCCACCGCCGCGGCATTCTCAAATGCCAGATGTATCCAGGGCAGATCCCAGGCTGTCGTGGGATAAAAACTCGATATAACTTCCATGCACCCCGTTCCATTCGCGATAACCGTATCAGGACCAAGGGCCTTGCACATCAAACGGATTGCCAGTGCCTCACCACATCCCTGACACGCCCGGTGACCGGAACAGAAATATTCCTTTTTATCAACCAGCCTCGGGGCAAATAAATCAAAATTTTCTATAATATTCATTATCCCCTCACTCCATAAAATTCGTAATCTCTAATGATTCCCTTTTCCCCGGCTTTAGCCGCATCCTCGATGAGCTTTATAAAATCTGTTACAGCGACATCCCGTCCACCAAGGCCTATAATAGAATTATAAACCAGGGGGCGTTCTTTTTCATGGTACAGCGCCGATTTGATCTCAATAAAAACCGGCCCGCCGGAACCGCCGAAGGAAACTGCACGATCCGTAACGATCAGCAATTTCGCCTTTTTCACCACCGCCTTAAGCTCCTCAAAGGGGAAGGGCCTCCAAAGTCTCAATTTCACCAGACCGACAGACAACCCCTTTTTTCGTAATTCATCAACGGCGATTTCCGCTGTTTCACCCATGGAACCCATGGTCAACAGCAGGATTTCAGCATCCTCCGCGAGGTAAGTCTCGACCGGCTTATAACTGCGGCCAAACATCTTATCCCACTCATCCCATACCTTTAATATGGTTTTCTTTGAATTTTTCAGGGCTTCGTCCTGAGATTTCCTCGACTCCGCGTAAATTTCCGGCATACCGAGTGTTCCCATGGAAATCGGATTATCCGGGTGAAGCGTCGCGAAAGGTTTACGCGGGGGAAGAAATTTATCCACCTTTTTCTGATCCGGAAACTCAATAAGCTCAACCGTATGTGTCAACTGAAAACCATCCATATTCAGACAAACAGGCAGCATGACATCGTCATCTTCGGCAATCTTGAAGGATTGAATCGTCATATCTACAACTTCCTGGCCATTATCCGCGAAAAAAACGACCCACCCCGCATCTCTCTGGGGCATAATGTCTGAGTGATCATTCCATATATTAATAGGCCCCGATATGGCCCTGTTAGCATTCGCCATAACAACGGGAAGCCTCATGGCAGAAACGATGGGCAATATTTCATGCATGTACAGCAACCCCTGGGAACTTGTAGCCGTATAAACTCTTGCTCCTGTCGCAGAAGCGCCGGACACACAACTGATCGATGTGTGTTCAGACTCGACGGTCACAAACTCAGCATCAATTCTTCCATCAGCAACGATCTCCGACAGATGTTCCGCAATATGAGATTGAGGAGTAATCGGATAGACGGCTGCCATGTCGATATTGCACATTCCCACCGCCTCAGCTGCAGCGATTCCCACCTCCATACCAACTCGTTTTGCCATTATTAACCCTCCTCAACCATTTCTATGGCACCCGGCCAGCATTCATGGGCACAGATTCCACAGCCCTTACAGTAATCAAGATCCGCCCTGAAGAATCCCTTTTCATCCTGGGATATACATCCCTCAGGACAGAAGATATAACAGATCCCACATTTAATACACTTGGAGTCATCCCAAACAGGGTGCTGCGCTTTCCAGCTTCCCGTGAGATAGCTCCTTGCACTCGCAGGCTCGAACACCATACAACCGGGATTCACTTCCTGCCAGGTTTCAGGCCATTTTTTCTTTTTCATAGATAAACCTCAAAATGAATTAAGTTGATTATGATATTTCCAATTCATTATAAGCCCTTTTGAGGGCCTTTATGTTTCTCGGAGCTAACCTCCCAAACCTCTCTTTCAGAGGACCTTCCACTGATTTAAGCTTGATCGGTTGGACTGCCTTAATAAGGGCTCCAAGCATTGTTGTGTTCGTTATGGGAACGCCCAGTTCTTGTCTGGCTATGCTAGATGCATCCACTGTGGCAACCGTCCCCTTAAAATTCAATTCTTTTTTTAGCTCTTCAGGGGATTTTGTTGTATTGACAACCAACGTGCCCTCCGGTTTCAATCCTTCGAGTACATTAACCAGACCCACAAGACTCGCATCAAGGACAACCACAACATCAGGATTATAGATAGCGTGCCTTACCTTTATTCGCTTGTCATCAATCCGGTTAAACGCAGCCACCGGAGCCCCTCTCCTTTCGGGACCAAAGCTGGGGAAACCCTGGGCATACACCCCTTCCTCAATGGCGGCCAGCGCAAGCATCTCAATTGATGTAACCGCACCCTGACCACCTCTTCCATGCCACCTTATCTCAATCATCAGGTAACTCTCCCTTACACAGAATTATTTGAGCTGGAATTGTTGAATAATAATCAAGTCAATTAATATATATGGCATTCAGTGTCAATATTTTATTTAAGAAAATTTTTCAGAGAACTCTGATATTTTTCTACAGCTTCTTCATAGAGATCTCTTCCCTTCGTATCATTGACAACCACCAGGGGGAAGTTCATTATTTCCAAACGCATCATGGATTCCGGACCGAGATCACCGTAGGCTATTACCTCAGCTTTTTTTACACATCTCGACAATAAAGCTGCAACACCTCCCATGGCCCCGAAGTACACAGCCTTATATTTTTTTATAGCTTCCCTTACTTCAGCAGATCTTTTTCCCTTTCCTATCATTCCTTTCAATCCTGACGCTATCAGCTTCGGCGTATATTGATCCATGCGGCTACTTGTCGTGGGGCCTATAGAACCTATATGATGGCCCGGTCTGGCGGGTGTTGGTGCCGCATAAAAAATGATTTTTCCTTCCAGGCTGACAGGCAGTCTCTCACCTTGAAGTATTGACTCATACAGTCTTTTGTGGGCCGTATCCCTCCCTGTAATAACCTCACCGCTCAAGAGAACCAAGTCTCCAACATTCAGTTCCTCACAGATCGTATCCGTAAGGGGCGTATCGACTTGTATGGCATTTTTCATCGACATATTTCTTTAGCTCTCGTTCTACTCCACCAACCAGAAAAAGAATTTTGAGTTTTGAATTTTGAATTCTAAATTTAAACAAAAAGATGAACTTTTATTTCTCAAATAACTGCTTCTTTATGCCGTGCGACATGACACTGGATATTGATCGTTACCGGCAGACTTGCAATATGGCAGGGCATCATTTCTATATGAACAGCAAGGGCAGTTGTCCTTCCACCATATCCCTGAGGACCTATGCCCAGTCTGTTGATCTCCTCAAGGATTTCATCTTCTAATTCCGATAACCGGCTATCACTTTGATTGTGTTCTCCAACAGTTCGCAAAAGTGCCTTTTTAGCCAGGATGGCTGATTTTTCTATGGAACCCCCTATGCCTATTCCAACAATGACAGGTGGACAGGGATTGGGCCCAGCCTGGGCAACCTTCTCCACTATACACTTCTTTAATCCTTCTGTACCTGCTGCAGGGAGAAGCATGGTGCAACTGCTCATATTTTCACTCCCCCCGCCTTTCGGCATGGCAGTGATTTTCATGCTGTTTCCATCTACGATTTCTGTATGAATTATTGCGGGAGTGTTGTCACCCGTATTTTCTCTTGACAGGGGATCACATACAGACTTCCTCAAGAACCCGTCCCTGTATGCCTCTCTGACCCCTCTCTGGATAGCCTCATCAAAATTCCCCCCTGCAATATGAACATCCTGTCCCAGCTCTACAAACAGCACCGCAAGACCCGTATCCTGGCAGAGGGGTGCAGATGTTTCTCTTGCGATTTTTGCGTTTTCCTCTATTTTTTCAAGTGCGTATCGTCCCAGTTCTGATTCTTCCCGGGCAATAGATTTCTCAATTGCAGAAAGGACATCCTCTCCCAGAACCGTATTCGCATCCAGAAAAAGTTTTCGTACCGTTTTTGTTATCGTGTCGCAGGAAATCTCTCTAAAAGAACTCATGAAAACGCTCTCCTAAGGCGGCAAAGCCGCAAATCCGAAATTCGAATATCTAAATACGAAACAAATTCTAATATCAAATAACAAATTTTCGAAACAGTTTTGGACATTCGAGTTTAAGATTTTGATATTGTTTCGAATTTCGTACTTCGGATTTCGAATTTATTTTCCGCCAACATCTGCGCAAAAACGCAGTTGTTAAGAATAAAGAATCTATACCCCTCGACGGAATTCGATAGCCTTTGCCATGGTCATTTTGTCCGTGTATTTAAGATCTCCTCCGACGGGAATTCCGAGAGCAATCCTCGTAATCTTTACATCCTTGTCTTTGAGGAGTTTAGCAATGAGAAGTGCCGTAGACTCTCCCCGTACACTTGGATTGGTAGCCAGAATAACCTCTCCAACATCGTTTTTTGAGATTCTGTCCAGGAGTTCCTGCAGCCTCAGGCTATCCGGCCCTATTCCATCAATAGGAGACAATAACCCATGGAGGACATGGTATGTTCCCCTGAAACTTCCACTTTCTTCAATAACTACAAGGGAATCCGGATCGGATACAACACAAATAATTTCTTTATCCCTTGTGGTATCTCTGCAAATCTCGCAGAGTTCCCGGTCAGTCAGATTAAAGCAAATGGAACATAAACGGATTTTTTGTTTGACCTCAATAATACTCTCAGCGAGCCTGATCGCTTCTTCCTCGGGAGCGCTCAGAATAAATACGGCCAATCTCGTCGCCGTTTTCTCCCCAATACCGGGAAATCTGCTTAATTCCTTAATAAGACGTCTTATCGGGGGTGCATAACCTGTCATACCGAAAAACCCTTTATGTTAATCCGGGAATATTGAGATTAAGCCCGCCTGTAATCTTCGACATTTCAGCCGCTGACATCTCCTGAGCCATACGTATCCCTTCGTTTACTGCAGCAATAATTAAATCCTGAAGCATTTCAATATCTTCCGGATCAACAACTTCCTTTTCGATCCTCAACGACACAAGCTCAAATTTCCCATTGACAACGACGGCTACCATTCCTCCACCGGCTGCGGCCTCCACCGTTTTGGATGCCAGCTCTTCCTGAGCCTGCATCATCTTTTCCTGCATCTTTTGGGCCTGCTTCATAAGTTTTTGAAAATTGGCCACTGTTTTTACCTCCTAAAACTTTTTAGTCCTTGATTCTTGAAATAACCTCACACAGTTCGGCACCTTCAAACACATCCATAACCTTCTGTACCAATGGATGGTTCAATGCTTCATTTTTAATATTATTTATATTTTTTCTATTATTAAAGCCATTGGATATCACATTGTTATATTCTTTAGACCCCTCTGTTAACAATTCTATCTTTATATTTATATCATTCTGAAAGAATTCACTCGATATATCGGTCAGGCGATCCATTTGAGTTTTTTCTGTAATATCATCCAGAAAGATATATTCTGCAGGAAAACCTATTTTCAGGCATCTGTCCTCGTAACTGAGAAATGTACCGGGTTCAATTTTGGACCAGAGAAGAGGATTTTTCTTCTTTATAAAATTTTTGTAATTTTTCCATAGATTAGCCCCGGGAATATCCTCTGCATTACTTTCCTTTTTTGCCTTTGTGTCAAGATCAGAATCGGGCAAGCTGTTATCAGGGGGCATGCCCCTTCGCCCCTCTCCCGCCTTTGAAGAAAGCCTTTTTTCCAGACGCTCCATTTTTGACAGGATCTCATCAACCGGTATCATGGGTTCAAGATAGGCCATCCTGACCAGAACAAATTCAAGGTTTAACCGTGGATCAAGACTCTTTTTTATATCTTCTTCTTCGGCCATCAGGATCTCAAGTAAACGCTGCAGTGTTTCTCTTGAAGTCCCATCTGCCTGTTTCGAAAGTTCCTTTATTTCGTCATGAGGAATATCAACAAGGACATGGTCATCCCCTGTTATTTTTACCATCAGCAAATTCATAAAATGGTGGAGAAGCATCTGATAGAACTGCTTCATATCCACACCGGTGTAATACCCTTCATCGATGATCTTCAAACAGTCACTGGTATTCCTCTCAAGGACCGCCCTGGAAATATCAAAAAGAAAACTTCTGTCTTTGAGACCGAGAAGTTCTCCGATATCACTGTCTTTGATATCGGTACCAGCATAAGATATTAGCTGATCGAAGATGCTTTGGGCATCCCTGATACTTCCCTCTCCACCCTGGGCAATCCAGATCAACCCGTTATCACTGACATTGATCCCCTCTGAAGTCGCAATCTGCCTGAGATTGTCGGCAATTTGACTGGTCGATACCCGCCTGAAGTCAAAATGCTGGCATCTGGAAAGGATAGTCGAAGGAACTTTATGGATTTCTGTGGTGGCAAACATAAAGATTACATGAGGGGGAGGTTCTTCGAGCGTTTTAAGAAGTGCATTGAAGGCCGGTTGTGTCAACATGTGAACTTCATCAATGATATACACCTTGTAACGTGATGATACAGGAGAAAATTTAATGTTTTCTCTTAGTTCCCTTATCTCATCAATCCCCCTGTTGGATGCTCCATCAATTTCTCGAACATCCATCGATATCCCGTCGGTAATCTCCTTACAATTGGTACATTCATTACAGGGAATTTCAGCTGGTCCCTGTACACAATTAATTGCCTTGGCCAGGATGCGGGCTACAGACGTTTTTCCCACACCTCTCGGGCCACTGAACATAAAAGCGTGGGCGACACGATTATATCGTATGGCGTTTTTAAGGGTCCTTACAACATGATCCTGCCCCACAACATCTTCAAAAACTTGAGGTCTACACTTTCGGGCCAGAACAAGATAACCCATGTAATACTCCTGAAAAGGAAAACTTTAGACTCTTTATTCTCAACAACTGCGTTTTTGCACAGATGTTGGTGTCAACTCAAGTAGACAAACTAAAGGATAACGGCGAAAGGATTAGGGGGATAATCCTCTCCGAGCCTTTAGCCCTCAGTCCTCATTGCTCGTTGCTCAGCCCTTGCGGCTTTGCCACCTTAGGGTATGATTTTGTAATAAAAAAGATAGCCAGGTTTCCCCGCAGCACACAAAGGAAATTGCTGCCGCTGCTTCCTTCCGGACCTGACGGGGTTCACAACCCTCTGTTGCACGGGACCCGGCTATCAAACCGATAT
>CAZKGS010000072.1:0-10581 GCA_964552105.1 uncultured Syntrophaceae bacterium | reverse complement strand
AAGTTAAAGTGGCGCAAGACTTTTTCTATATGCTCCTTCTCAACATCCACCAGAGTCATTTTGCCTGAAAGAGAATCCACTACAGGAACCTTTGCTCCCCCGTTCTGCCCGTAGTAGAGAATATCGGACAGGTTGACGGTTTCATTTTCACAAAGCACGCATAAACGTTCCATGGTATTTATCAGCTCTCTTACATTGCCGGGCCAGTTGTATGAGATGAGTGACTTCCTTGCCTCTTCCGAGAGGCGTCGCACCTTGCTGTTGTGTTTCTTTATATATATGTCAAGATAATGTTGGGCAATGGTCAGTATGTCGGATTTGTGTTCTCTCAATGGTTTTATATCTACAGGTACTACCGAGATCCGGTAAAACAAGTCTTCTCTGAATTTACCTGATTCTACTTCTTCCCTGACATCCTTATTTGTTGCGGCTATGAGTCTGACGTCTACCTTCTCAGGTGATGAACTGCCAACCCGCGGCACTTCCTGCTCCTGGATTACCCTTAATAGTTTGGCCTGGACGTTAAGGCTGATATTGGAAATCTCGTCCAGGAACAAGGTTCCTTTGTCCGCCATCTGGAAACGTCCCTCCCGTGATTCTGTGGCTCCGCTAAACGCCCCTTTGACATGACCGAAGAGTTCGCTTTCCATAAGATTCTCAACTAATGAAGAACAGTCAACGGGGACAAATGGCTTGTCATTTCTCTTGCTGAGGCTTTGTATGGTGCGTGCGACAAGTTCTTTTCCTGTACCACTCTCTCCTGTAATAAGCACCGTGCTGTCTGTCTGTGCTATCCGCTGAATAGTTTCCTTGAGTTCCTCCATGTAATCACTTTTACCGATCAATACGGAAAGATTCTTTTCTATGTTGCCCATATCATACCTGTCCAGGGCATCTTCTACCGCCTTTTTAAGCTCTGTTCCGCTGAAAGGTTTTGTCAGAAAATTGTGGGCACCTTGCCTCATGGCTTCAACAGCCATTTGAATGGTTCCGTACCCTGTAATGATTATGACACGCGCAGAGATAGAATTCTCATACTTGAGCTTTTTCAGTATGTCGAGACCATCCATCCGGGGCATTCGTATGTCCAGCAGAACGATCTCATAGATATCCTCGAGTGCCATTCCAAGACCACGGATTGCATCACCTGTACTTTCAACCTGATAACCCGTGCGGGACAGAGTTTGATGGCAACCATCCCGTATCGATTCTTCATCGTCTATAATAAGGATTTTTATTGTTTTATTAACCAACTCTTACACCCTCTTTCCCTTCTCCACCCGCATTACTGTCCGTTTCTTCGAATGCAGGCAAGAAGATGGTAAAGGTTGTCCCCTTTCCGGGTTCGCTTTCCACGTCCATAAAACCATCGTGTCTTTGTATTATCCCGTAGGCAATGGACAGCCCAAGGCCCGTTCCTTTTCCGGGTTCCTTCGTGGTAAAAAAGGGTTCAAAGACATGCGACAGATAAGCCCTGTCTATTCCCTTGCCTGTATCTGAAATGGTAATCTTCACTGTCTTGGTGCTGGCCAGTAAACATATCCTTTCTGTTTCTGTCTGGACACTTCCGTCTTCGGTACTATCCGAAAACCTGCTGAGCAACGTTGTTGTTATGGTAAGTTTGCCTCTACCCCCCATGGCATCCGCGGCATTTATAAAAAGATTTAAAAACACCTGTTCCAGTCTCGACCTGTCTCCCTTTACTTTAGGAAGGTCATCCGCAAGCTGTGCGTCTATCCTTATTCCAAGGAACATGGATTGATCCCTTACAAGGTTCAGCGATGTGAGGATGACATTTTTTATTTGGAAAGGCAGCATTTCACCTGAAGGGGTTCTGGAAAAATCTAACAGATTCTGTACGATTCCCTTACACCTGTTAGTTTGATATATGATCTTTTCCATGTTTTCCCGTCCTGCCCGATTATCTTCGGGAAGCTCCTCGAGCACAAGGTTGCTGTACAAAAGAATTCCTCCCAATGGGTTGTTTATCTCGTGAGCCACCCCCGCTGCTATCTGGCCCAAGCCGACCAGCTTCTCTGTTCTTGTCAACTGTTGAAATGCTTTCTTCAGCCCGTCATCGCGGTCTTTGAGCGACTTGACCATATTATTGAATGCTTCATCCAGTATGTCGAACTCTGTAAATTTGTCACGTGGGAGCTGATAGTCAAGATTGCCGGATGCAATAACATCGGTAGCTTCTTTCAGAATGCGCATCCTCTTTATTATGGTACTCCCTATGAAAAGAGAGATGATAAAGGCTATTACCGTGCCCAGAATTGTTATTCCCAGGAATATCCAGATGGTCCGCAACTTCATGTCCCTGTATTTCGCTTCCAGTATCCCCGTGTAAAGCATCCCTATTATATTTCTATTTATATCATATATAGGGGTGTAGGAGCTGATGTACCAATCGTTTACAACAAAGGCCCTGCCGATCCAGTCTTCACCCTGTTCAATAACCTTTTCATATACATCCCTGGATACAACAGTCCCGATGGCTCTCTTGTAACCTTTTGTCATTACGTTGGTAGATATGCGCACTCCCCCCTGAAAGATGGTGGCAAAGCCCATGTCATGGCCTTTGTACTTCTCGTTATGATATTCGGTCTCCTTTATCTTATCCACAATGGTATAGTTTTTGTTCAGCAGAATACCTCCGACCAGAGCTCCCAGAAGGTTTTGTTCATCATCAACAATGGGATAGGCCGCCCTCAATACCATGCCCTCTGAGAGACGGTTTTCCCTGACTTCAATGGACTTGGGAGTTTTTACTATAGCCATTTCAATCCGTGGAGAAAGCCTGGGGTTCTCCTTTTTGATAATTTCAATGGACATGAGGTCAGTGGATACCTGGGGTGTTTTTTCTTCAAGACATTTCTTTATAAGGGGGTCCCCGAGGACATTGTCTCCTCTGACTTCCGGGTTAGATGCTCTGTATAACACGGTACCATCGGTATCTACCACGGAAAGCATATCGACGCACATATAAGAACCCCCCCGATTCCCTGATGCGCGGCTTCCCTCATGAATTAATCTGTTTAGATTTTCCAGCATATGGAGATTATTGGAATGAATTACATCATGCAAAGGAAATCGTAATACAGTCCAGCGAATCCGGGATGCCAGTCTTTCCATGTTGTAATTATAGATCAGTTTTGCAGTGTTGGTATCCTGTTGTACTTTTCTTTGCACCCCATTCATTATATTCTTGTCTATCGCCCTTATTCCCATAGTGGTGGCTACTGCACCGGGAAGACATACGGCAACCAGAAACCCCAGCACCAGGCGGCTTTGCAGATTTAACACGAAGATTTTGTTCAAAAACCTTTTGATAGATTTCATTTAATCAGCGGCATCTCCATATGTTGCGTTGCTTCGGGTTCTGCAGTACGAAACAGGTATTTTCCTCAGGATCGATACCTGAAATATTTTTGTATTATAACATGGTGGGGCTGGCTAATCAATCGGCCTCAGAAAACATAAAAAAGGTTGGAATGTCGCGATCAGGGGACGTTATGCAAAGGTCTCCGAGGTTAAAACTTGCTCTGAACAGGTTATGCGGACATGGCAGATCGTTTTCTCACTGCCATCAGAATAATACCCAAAACTATCATGAGGAGGCAGAGCATCTGCCCCATCGTTAGCACTCCAAGGACAAACCCCAGCTGAGGGTCCGGCTCTCTGAAAAATTCAATAAAAAATCGGACCGTTCCGTAACCGATCAGGTATATGGACGAAAGGAATCCATCAAAATATTTTTTCTTTCTTATGCTCCATAGAATGATGAAAAGGAATATTCCCTCAAAAAAGGCCTCATATAGTTGAGACGGGTGATGAAGCTGATGATAGGGGTCTAAAGGAAAATACATCCCCCAGGGTACATCTGTAATACGACCGTATAGTTCTCCATTAATAAAATTCCCGATTCTTCCAAATGTATACCCGAGAGGAATGGCGGCAGCAAAAAGATCGGCGAAATTCCAGAAGCTTATCCCGTGCTTGCGGCAGAACATGAGGGTGGCGAGAAAGACCCCAATAGCCCCTCCGTGATATGACATTCCGCTGATTCCGATATACCGAAAACCGTCGGACAGATCAAAGGGAAATATGATTTCAAGGGGATGGGAAAGATAATACCCAACACTATAAAATAAAACGTATCCCAATCTGGCTCCGATGAGAAGTCCCAAAATCGCCCAGACAGAATAGTCCTGGATCATATCTTTTGAATATTCGTATCTCTCATCTTTTGTTCTGTAAATAACAAGGAGATAGGTAATGAAAAAAGCGACAAGGTACATAAGGCCATAATATCGAAGCTGAAATGATCCTATTTGAAAAATGGTGGGGCTGATATGTTCGGGGATATGCTGCCAGAAATCTATTAATCGGTCCACGTTTATCCTATATTAAAGTCGTTGGATGGTAAATACTGTCCGGTATAAAGTAGGGCCTGTTCCCCGAACGGGCCGATGAGGGCATCGGCCCCTACAATTTTCCAGTGATTCATTATACCCGACATTATTCTTGACTCGCTAACCGGCAAACTGCCGGAATCTGTTAGCCTCAGGTAAAACACGAAGATGTTGAACAGGTTGAACAGGATCCTCCCGAACCGGCAAAAACAGACATTATTTTTTCTACCTTTTTCTTGCCACATTCCGGACACTCAACATCTCTATCATCATCATTAGCAGACCGGATCATTTCAAACTCATTGTCGCAGTTCTTACATTTGTATTCATAAATTGGCATTTTTTCTTCTGTCTCCTGTCTCCTCAGTAGTTACTTTGTGTTTTCGTAATTCTCAAACTTTCGTGATTATTTTTTTGCTTTCCAAAAAACACTGTTAATATGCCTGTCCCTTCAGTTCATCCACATACAGCTCAGCAGAATTTGCCGCCGTTGCCCCGTCACCACATGCCGTGATGACCTGCCGAAAGGATTTGCTGATGCAGTCGCCACAGGCAAATATGCCATTTGCAGAAGTCTTCATATCGCTGTCCGCTATAATATAACCACCCTTATCCAGGTTGACAAGTCCATCGACGAGTTTTGTGTTCGGCGTAAGGCCTATGAACATAAAGACACCGTCTACCGGAATTTCTCTCGCTTCCCCGAGCGTTTTGACATTTTTTATCTTCACACCGGTAACACCGCTGTCACCGAGGATCTCCTCTACAACCGAGTCCCAGGCAAAATCAATCTTCTCATTGGCGAATGCCCTTTTCTGTATAATTCCTGTCGCCCTGAGACGATTCCTCCGGTGAATTAAGGTAACCTTACTGGCAAATTTCGTTAAGTAGATGGCCTCCTGAACAGCCGTATCGCCGCCGCCTACAACGGCAACTTCCCTGTTTTTGTAAAACGGAGCGTCACAGGTGGCACAGAATGAAACCCCGCGACCAATATACTCCTCTTCACCGGGCACACCCAAATGCCTCCACTCGGCACCTGTAGAAAAAATAATTGAGAGGGTTTTATACTCTGCGTTATTCGTCTTAACCGTCCAGCCCTCAACATCTCTCAATTGTAGCTTATCAATCGACGCCACATGTTCCGATCTAATATCCAATCCGAACCCAACGGCCTGTTTCTTGAATCGATCAATCAATTCGAACCCGTCTATCTCCGGGATACCGGGGTAATTTTCTATCATATCCGTAACGGTAATCTGGCTGACCGTTGAACTCCCCTCTAACAATAGTACCTTCTGGCTGGCCCTCGACGCATAAAGACCCGCCGTCAGCCCTCCCGGACCTCCCCCAACGATAACAACATCATAAACATTTTCCGGTATTCTTATGTCTGCCATGATTCACCTCTGTATATAAATAACTCAATCTTCTTGTGTCGTACCTTAACGCAACCTACACATTTTGTTTTATTTAATCATCCGAGAGTCAAAAGTCAAATTTGACAAGTTCGTAAAAAGTCAGGGTTCCCCTCCCCTGACGGGAGGGGATAAAGGGGAGGGGAACGTAAGTGCATGAAATGGTATTGTATTCACCCTCACTCCAACCCTCTTCCATCAAGGGAGAGGGAGCATTTTTGACTTTTTACGACTCCATTAATTTTTACCCTTTAATACAACCAACCGCTCTCAATTTAGCAACCTTTTTCGATAAACCGGCTTTATGAACTACATCGACCACCGCATCTATATCTTTGTAAGCCTCCGGGATTTCCTCCTGAAGTGTACCTCTTCCGGTAGCCATAACAATAACATTCCGGTCTGCCATTTCCTTTTGTATGGATCTTCCCCTGCTCGCTTTTTTGGCACGGGTACGGCTCATAACCCTTCCGGCACCGTGACAGGTACTACCGAATGTTTCCGAAAAGGCCTTCTCCGTTCCTACAAGGACATATGATCCTGTTCCCATATCGCCCGGTATGATGACCGGCTGACCCACTTTGCTGTACATATCGGGCAGCGCTGGATGACCGGGCGGAAAGGCCCTTGTAGCACCTTTTCGGTGAACACAGACTTTTTTCATTTTGCCATCTATTGGAAATTTTTCTATTTTCGCAATATTATGACAAACGTCATACAATAGTTTCATTCCGATTTCACGGGGAGATTTTTGCAGGGTTTTTTCAAAGACCTCTCTTGCCCAGTGCATCAGCATCTGTCTGTTCACCCAGGCATAATTTGCGGCACACGCCATGGCAGCAAAGTATCTTCTACCCTCATCTGAATTAATATAGGCGCATGCCAGCTGCCTGTCCGGCAGAGTGAAATCCAGTTTGTTGATGTTTTTTACCATGCCGGCCAAGAAATCATCACAGACCTGATACCCGAAACCCCGGGATCCGCTATGGATGACAACGGCAACCTGTCCCACTGATTTCAATCCAAAAGCGGCGGCAACTTTTTCGTCAAATATTTCTTCCACGACCTCTATCTCAAGAAAATGATTGCCTG
Source organism: uncultured Syntrophaceae bacterium (assembly GCA_964552105.1). Classification (GTDB taxonomy): domain Bacteria; phylum Desulfobacterota; class Syntrophia; order Syntrophales; family UBA6807; genus CAZGAK01. Next base: position 3,656 of record CAZKGS010000072.1, on the reverse strand, counting down.
AACCAAGCGTACCAAGCTGTTGCTTTCCTCTTTCAAGTGCCCTGTCGCTTACACAATCCGGGTCAGCTCCCTCCATTTGACCACCATCCTCTGTGGAAACAAGATCATCAGGGGAGCCATATCCATTATTTACCGCCCATTTCGCCCCTTCCCGCAAGACCTTCTTTTCTTCACTTACGGAAAGCTTCAAAGTTCCCTTCGATCCTACACCTGAGGGAATATTGCTAAAGAGCGAGTACACGAGATCGTGCAGCTTGTTCTTGATTTCATCGAATTGAAGATGTGTAGTCATGATACGAACGCCGCAGTTGATGTCATAACCAACCCCCCCCGGGGATATAATTCCTTCTTCCAGATCAAAGGCCGCGACACCACCTATTGGAAAACCATATCCCCAGTGCATATCAGGCATGGCCAATGAATAATTAACGATACCGGGCAGATACGCCACATTGGCAACCTGTTTCGGGCTTTCATCCGAACCAATATCTTCCATCATCTTCTCGCTGGAGTAAATTATGCCCGGAACACGCATCCCTTCGACGGGAGGAATCATCCAGCGGTATTCGTCAAGTTTTTTTATCTTGATTTCAGACATCACAAATGATCCTGCCCTTCCACCCTTTTGGTGTTTCCTGTACCCCCACCTGGTGGTATGTAACAGCCTTTATCTCCTCATTTATCCTGTGTTTCTCCTGATCGAAATATTCCCCCCTTACCTCCCCGATCAGGTGATGGCTGTCTAATTCGGAAATGAAAACTTCTTTAAGCAACAGTCCTTCTCCATTAAACATGTATAAAATTTCCCGGAGAAAATTAACAAGGAGGTCCTCTCTGTCGGAACCTTCGATAACCAGATTTCTTTCCTCCTTGATATCCACATCATCTATATTGGTTATTATATCAAAGAGAGCAAAGGCAGCGTTAGAAAAAAGTTCTTTTTCATCCTTGCCGTATATCTCTAACCCCAGATCCGCCGTGTGATCGAAGATACTATACTTAAGTTTCGAGTTTAAAGTTTCAGGTTTAACGTTCATTTATGTCAACAAGTTACAATTAATCAGATGTATCATTGTCAGGAATGTGTTCCGGGGAGGGTGCGAAATCGTCTTCGGGGTTATTTTCCTTTTCCTCATCCTCTCTTTCCGCCCTGGCGAGTCCGACCAGGTGTTCTCCCGGACCGAGACCTATCAGCTTAACCCCCTGCGTGCTTCTGTGTAATAAGGAAACTTCTCCGACCTTCATCCTGATGATTTTTCCTCCATTACTGATCAAAATAATATCTTCATTTCCGACTACCTGCTTGATTCCGGAAACGAGCCCGATCCTGGGAACTGTTTTCAGGTTGATGATTCCCTTTCCGCCTCTGGCCTGTATTCTGTACTCGGCAACTTCCGTTCTTTTTCCGTACCCATTTTCCGAAATCGTTACAATTGAGTTCCCGTCACCGAGGATCTCCATACCGACCATTTCATCTTCCTTGCTCATCCTGATTCCTTTGACTCCCCTGGCGGTTCTGCCACTGCTTCTGACGTCCTTCTCGTTGAATCGTATAGCCTTGCCCGTTTTTGTACCGAAAAAGACATCCTGGGTCCCATCTGTCAGTTTAACAGAGATCAGTTCATCCCCTTCATCCAGGGTAATCGCAATAATACCACCCACCCTTGGATGAGAATAGGCAAGGAGATCCGTTTTTTTCGCGACCCCATTCTTTGTGGCAAAAAATACAAATTTTCCATCGACAAATTCTTGTACCGAAAGGACTGCCGTTACCCGTTCTTTACTTGATATGCCTATCAGATTTACTATAGCCTTACCTTTAGCCGCTCTCCCGGCCTGGGGGATCTGGTGCACCTTTAGCCAGTGAACCCTGCCTGTACTGGTAAAGCACAGAACATAGCTGTGTGTGGAGGCAACAAATATACTCTCCACAAAATCATCGTCTTTCGTGCCCATACCGACCTTGCCCCTGCCTCCCCGGTGCTGGATCCTGTAGAGTGTTGCAGGGTTTCTTTTAATGTAGCCGTGATGAGATATGGTAACCACCATATCTTCTTCCACAATCAAATCCTCGACATCGATATCTTCGCTGTTCATAACGATTTCCGTTCTTCTGTCATCGCCATATTTTTTCTTTATTTCTTCCAGTTCCTCAATAATAATATCAAGGATTTTCTGAGGGTCTGCCAGTATGCCCTTCAACTTCGAGACCAGTAGCGAAACTTCATCATATTCTTCATTTATCTTGTTCTGCTCCAGGTTAGTCAACCTTTGCAGTCTCATATCCAGAATTGCCCGCGTCTGAATATCACTCAGGCCGAATTTCTCGGATAGTGTTACGGCGGCTTCTTTTGGGGTGCTCGAAGCCTTGATGACAGCAATTACCTCATCGATGTTATCGAGAGCAATAATCAACCCCTGAAGGATATGCAACCTTTCATTGGCCCTGTTCAGGTCAAAGACCGTTCTTCTGGTTATAATTTCTTTCCTGAAATCGACAAACTTCTCCAGGATTTCCTTGAGATTCAAAACCCTCGGCTGACCATTGTCGATAGCCAGCATGATTATTCCAAATGATGACTCGGCCTGTGTATGTTTATAAAGTTGATTGAGAATGACCCCGGCAATCGCGTCTCTTTTCAGATCAATGACTATTCTCATTCCTTCTCTGTCAGATTCATCTCTCAAATCGGAAATCCCGCTGATTTTTTTCTCTTTTACCAGCTCCGATATCTTCTCAATGAGCCTTGCCTTGTTAACAATGTACGGAAGTTCCGTAATTATGATACTTTCCCTGTCACTCCTCGCATTTATCTCGATAAGCGCCCTTGCCCTCATCCTGATAATGCCTCTTCCCGTCTTATAGGCGGAAAGGATTCCCTCCCGACCATTGATAAATCCTGCAGTGGGAAAATCGGGACCCTGAATAAATCTCATAAGCCCGTCCCATTGAATATCAGGATCACGGATCAAGGCAATGATGCCGTCTACCAGCTCACCCAGGTTGTGCGGTGGTATATTAGTAGCCACACCGACGGCAATTCCCGATGTTCCGTTCAAAAGTAACCCGGGTATTTTTGAGGGGAGAACCGTAGGCTCTTCGAGGGAACCGTCATAGTTTGGCACAAAATCAACGGTGTTTTTATCCAGATCTGCAAGGATCTCCTCAGTAATTCTCGACATGCGGATTTCCGTATACCTCATGGCCGCTGCGGAATCACCGTCGATTGACCCGAAGTTGCCCTGACCGTCAACTAAAGGGTATCGCAGGGAAAAATCCTGTGCCATCCTCACAATCGTATCATAGGCCGCTACATCGCCATGAGGATGATACTTGCCGATAATATCACCGACAATCCTTGCCGACTTCTTATAGGATTTATTCCATCGGTTTCCCAGTTCAGACATAGCGTATAAAGCTCTGCGGTGAACCGGTTTCATTCCGTCTCGCACATCCGGAATAGCACGCCCCACTATGACACTCATTGCATAGTCCATATAGGACTTTTTCATCTCGTTTTCAATGTTAACAGGTATGTTACGCTGGTAAAGCTGATCCATTACGAATTAATCCTCCTCGGTATACTGATGTATTATGATTTGAGACCTTTGCATAACGTCCCCTTTTGACCAATTTCTGCGTCAGGTTCAAATTT
>CAZKGS010000071.1:0-10592 GCA_964552105.1 uncultured Syntrophaceae bacterium | reverse complement strand
CCCTGTTCGTAAACCAGGACGGGATTGAGATCGATCTGGTCCAGTTCAGGGTGATCCGCAACCATTCGGGAGAGTGATTTCATGAGCCCAACCAAGGCCGCCTGATCCTTCGGACTCTGGCCTCTCACACCAGCCAGGAGAGGATATCCCTTGATATCTCTCATCATTTGCAAAAACTCTTCCTCCCCCGCCGGTAACAGGCAGAACTGCACATCTTTGTATATTTCGGTAAAGATCCCTCCCAAGCCAAACATTAGCGAGGGCCCGTACTGCGGGTCTGTTGTAACTCCCAGAATCACCTCAAGTCCCCCCAGATCTGCCATGGGTGAGACGGTTACCCCTTCTATGTTCGCACCAGGAACTTTGGTTTTTACTGCTGAAAAGATGTTATCATAGGTACTGCGGACATCATCCTCGGTGTTCAGATTGAGTTGTACGCCGCCGATGTCACTTTTGTGGGACACATCGGGGGAAGCGATCTTGAGGACTACGGGCATCCCAAAATCTTTCGCCAGAGCAACGGCTTCTTCCGGAGAAGAAGCCAAAAGAGCATCCACCGCCGGAATGCCGTATTCCTTCAGCATAGCCACAGCATCGTGGGCCGGCATCAGGTGTAAGGCCTGAGCGGCGGGAGATTCATGTGGTGTTTCCGCAACGCGCGCTTCAGGCTCGTCAAAACGGAAAAGCTGATAAAGTGCTTTGATACCACGCTCCGGGGTCGGGAAAGCCGGAATGCCCTTTTTGTGCATGAGGACTGATTCTTCACGTTCAACATCGGCACCGCCGCAGAAAATGACCAGTTCCGATTCGCCCGGGGTAACCATGTTAGATGCTCCGTGAATCGGATCGCCGAAAAGGACAACCATTGCGTCGAATTCGGATCGGGCTTCTTTAATCACCCTGGCATATAAACTCGGGTCGGTAATCGCATCGCCGGTGAGATCAACGGGATTGCTGACACCGCAGTGGGCCGACAGGAAAGCCCTTAAACGTTGCTTAAGATCCTCGCTCGGTGTGGGCACTTCAAAGCCGAGTTTCTCCGCCTCGTCAATTGCCAGAATGGCAATTCCGCCGGAGCTGGAGATAGTCAGCAGACGCTTTCCCGGAGGCTTTTTCATATATGCCAGGACCTTTGCAAAATCATAGAGTTCTTCCAGTGTTTCTGCCCTGTGTACCTTGTATTTTTTAAATATGGCATCGTAAACGGCATCACTCCCCGCCATTGATTTGGTATGGCTCTCAGCCGCTACGCGCCCCCAGGCTGACCGCCCTGCTTTCAGAATCACGACAGGCTTCGTTACCTTCGACAGGGTCTCAAGAAATACTTCCGGCCTCTTGACCCCCTCCATATAGAGGGCAATGACTTTAGTATCCGGATCGTTGTTAAAATACTGTATGCAGTCTGACTCGTCCACATCAGCCCGGTTGCCCAGACTGACAAAAACGCTGACTCCCAGTTGATCTTCGCTGGCCCAGTCCATAAGGGCAGCCCCGACTGTACCGCTCTGGGCAATAAATGCCATACCCCCCCTGCTTGTAAGCAGCGGCCAGGAAGCACAGAGATTACTGTGAGGACTGTTGACTCCCTGACAGTTAGGACCGATGACGCGGATTCCATACTGACCGGCTATCCGGGCCAGCTCGTCCTGAAGCTTTTCCCCCTCTTCACCGGCTTCGGCGAAGCCCCCGGTTACAACAATGGCAGATCTCACCCCAACCTCGCCGCATTGCTCTATGGCCCCCGGAACCATTTTAGCAGGAATTACAATAACCGCCAGATCCGGAGGACTTGGTACAGAGCCGATATCCTTATAAACGGTAAGCCCCAGAAGCTTGTCGGCCTTAGGGTTGACCGGATAGATCGGCCCGTCAAAACCGGCATGGATCAGGTTGTACAGGATATCATAGCCGAGTTTTCCCGGTGTACCCGAGGCTCCTATTAACGCTACGCTTTGTGGTTTAAAGATGGCGTCCAGATTATTTGCCGATTCCATATTCCCTCCTTTTTTGTCATTATTAAAAATAATAAAGTGACAGGCCCCTTAGTTTGACGACGTACAATATCATAGCTAACCCGCATTTTCTATAAATAAGTTGAGTAGGGAGTAGCCGTTTTCTTCTTGATATTATATACCTTATTGACTATATTTGAGATCATCAACGATAAAGCCTGGTCTTAAGGACAGGGTCAGGAAGGGGAGGGAAAATATATGAGAATTCGAAAGGTGGGAAAGATTACCGATAACCTGTGGCACCTCGGCCGCGAGGAGTCAGGGGTCTACGTACTTGAAGGACAGGATAGTTCGATCATTATCAACGGGGGAATCAGTTTCATTCTGCCCGATGTGCTCCAGCAGATGAGGGATTTCGGGATCAAAATGGAAAAGATAAAGAAGCTCCTCATCCTCCATTCTCATTTTGATCATGTGGGAATCGTTCCGTATTTTAAACGAACCTATCCTGAGATCGAAGTTTGTGCCTCGGCACGGGCCTGGAATATTCTCACGATGCCCAAGGCAATCGAAACCATGAACACCTTCGGCCAGCTTGTCGCCAACCAGATGGGTGCCGGGGAGAATCTTGAGGCTTATGACCATCAGTGGCGGGATGATGTTTCGGGCACCACGGTTGGTGAAGGAGACCGTATAGATCTTGGCGGAGTGGCACTCTCCATTATGGAAACCCCCGGTCATTCCTCTTGTTCCATCACAGCTTATGAACCGAACATGAAGGCCCTTTTCGCTTCCGATGCTGTAGGCATACCATTTAAAGAAATTGCTTTCCCCTCTGGCAATTCTAACTATACCCAATATCAGGAAAGCCTGGAAAGATTGAAATCCCTCGAAGTGAATTACCTCTGTGCAGATCATTACGGTTATATCACCGGAGAAGAAGCGGGGAAGTTTATTGATCTGTCAATCGAGGAGGCCCGCAAAATGAGGGCAGAAATGGAGGATATTTATCGCAAGGAAGGCGATATTGATGCTGCGTCAAGCACCATAACGGCGGATTTTTACAAGAAAAACCCAGATTACTTTATTGCATCCGATATCCTTGAGGGAGTTTTTAAACAGATGGTAAAGCATATAGCCAAGACCATGTGAAGAGAGCTTTGTAGAATGTTCAATTTTGTTCAAGTTCAAGGAAGACGATCCGCCTGAGGCGGATTAACCAGAGAAATATATTGGATATTTCGAGGATTAAAATTTGAGCCTGGGCACATAGCTCAACGATTGCTACCCGATCTTCCAGGTTGTGGAATCAGCAGTATCTTTGAGAACCACCTTTTTGGCAGCAAGGATGTCCCTTATTTCATCGGCTCTCGCCCAATCCTTCGCCACCCGGGCCTCCCGTCTTTCTTCAATCAGGCTTACTATTTCTTCTACGTCCAAACTCAGTTTTCCGGCTTCTCGTTTTTTATCTTTTTCAAAATATTCATCGGGATCTTCGAGAAATAATCCCAGTATTTTGCCGACTTCTCTAACATTATTTCTTGCTGAATCCAGAACGAAGAGCGACTCGGAAGTAAGAACAAATTCCTTATCAGCCATGTAACCGTTGATCATGCGAATGGTATCAAAAATATAACCAATCGCTTTTGCCGTATTGAAATCATCGTCCATGGCCTCGGCAAACTTCTCGGGCAGTATATTTACTTTTTCAAAAACTTCTTCATCTTTCCCTGAAAGGTTTCTTGGAGAAATATTTGAGAAATCGGTCTCCTTTCCAAGGTTATCTTTTATTTTTTTCAACGTTTCATAAAATCTGTCCATACCCGTTCTTGCCTCAGCAAGAGAATCCCCGGAAAAATCAACAGGGCTTCTGTAGTGACTTTGCAACATAAAAAGCCTCAACACCTCGGGATGGTAGCTATTCATTGCTTCCCGCATATTAAAAATGTTTCCGAGGGATTTGGACATCTTTTCCTTGTTTACCCTGATAAAACCATTGTGAAGCCAGTAGTTGGCAAAGGGTTTCCCCGTAGCACCTTCGGCCTGGGCGATCTCATTTTCGTGATGTGGAAAGATAAGATCCCTTCCTCCGCCATGGATATCAAAGGTTTCTCCCAGAAAACGTTGGCTCATAACAGAACATTCGATATGCCATCCCGGTCTGCCCCTGCCCCATGGACTATCCCACCACGGCTCCCCTTCCTTGGCAGACTTCCACAGGATAAAATCTAGAGGATTCTTCTTTTTCTCATCTATATCTACACGGGCCCCGGCCAGCATGTCGTCGAGATTTCTACCTGATAGTTTTCCGTACCCTTCGAATTTTTCGACTGAAAAATAGACATCTCCATCAGCGACATAAGCCAAACCATTCTCTATAAGAGTGTTGACAAGCCGGATCATTCCCTTTATGTTTTCTGTCGCCTTCGGTGTTACCGTTGGTCTTGCCACACCTATCCGGTCCATATCTTCATTGTGTTCTTTGATATACCTTTCCGATATCTCTGCAATGTCCTTATTTTCCGCAATGGCTTTCCCTATAATCTTGTCATCAACATCGGTAAAATTCTTGACATAGGTTACATCGTAACCCCTGTATTTCAAATACTTGGAAATGACATCGAAAACCACTGCAGAGCGGGCATGGCCGATGTGGCACATATCATAGGCCGTTATGCCGCAGACATACATTCCTACCTTGCCCTCCTCAATAGGTTTAAATTCTTCCTTTTTCTTTGTCAGAGTGTTGTAGAAGTTTAAGCCCATGTCAATCTCCTATTTTTTCTTCTGCCAGGGTCTATATTGACTGTTCATCAGACTTTTTTTATGGAAACAGCGAAACCAGATTCAACCCCATCTCTTCAGGGAAACCACACATGAGATTCATGTTTTGTACTGCCTGGCCCGCGGCGCCTTTTATAAGATTATCAATCGCCGCTATAATTACCACTCTTCCCGTCCTGCCGTCAAGAGCAAGTCCGATATCACAGTAATTAGATCCCCTGACAGAGGAAATATTGGGATATGTTCCCTCAGCATAAATTCTTACAAAGATTTCATCCTTATAAAATTTCTTATAAAGATCAACAAGATCAGACGCAGAAACATCCTTTTGAAGGGTCGCATATATGGTACTGAGTATTCCCCTGTTTGCCGGAATAAGATGTGGAACAAAAGACACTGTGATATCAGTCCCGGCAAGGAGACCGAGTTCCTGATCTATTTCAGGAATGTGGCGGTGAGCACAAATTTTATAAGCCTTAAATCCCTCATTCACCTCACAAAACAATGACCCTATCGACAGCTCCCGCCCGGCACCACTCATACCAGATTTAGAATCGATAATGATCGAGGAAATGTCAATACATTTTTCCTTTAAAACCGGTGCCAGACCAAGGATTGCTCCCGTCGGATAACAACCTGGATTGGCTATCAAATTTGCTCCGATTATATCTTTTCTATATAACTCGGGAAGTCCGTAAACGGCCCTGAGTATAAGTTCCGGGGAGGTATGTTTTTTATACCATTTTTCATATATTTCGACATCCCGCAAACGATAATCCGCACTAAGATCAATTACCTTTTTCCCCTCCTTCAAAAAAAGGGGGGCTACTTCCATTGCCTCACCATGAGGTACTGCCAAAAAAACGACATCACACAGAGAGGCAACATCTTTCGGGGATGCATCGATATATTTTTTATTGGTCAAATCTTTAAATACCGGATATATGTCGGAAATGGGAATACCTTTAAATTTCCTCGATGTCAGGGCGACGACATCAGCTTCGGTATGCCGAATAAGAATCTTCAAAAGCTCCTGCCCTGTATAACCGCTTGCTCCGTATATGCCAATCTTTAACATAAGCTTTCTCCGCACATAAATCCGGAATTTGCAGCAGGTAACTCCTGCAAATTCCGGGTCAAAAAAAAGGAGGCGGAAGCCCCCTTTTTTGACCATTGTTATCTCTTTGAATACTGGAACCTCTTTCTCGCTCCGGGCTGTCCGTATTTCTTTCTCTCTTTTATCCTGGAATCCCGTGTAAGAAAACCCGCCTTCCTGAGAACAGACCTCAGATCAACATCGTATTCTAACAGGACCTTCGATATGCCGTGTTTGACAGCACCTGCCTGTCCGGAAGGCCCTCCTCCTTTAACATTAATATAAAAATCGAAGCTATCTCTCTTTCCGACAAGATCCAGGGGTTGCTGTATAAGCATCCTTAGACTCTCTCCGGGGAAATAATCATTTAAAGCTTTATCGTTAATTACCCAGTTGCCGCCTCCCTCTTTCATCCATACCCTGGCTATAGCGGTCTTTCTCTTACCTGTCGCATAAAATCTCTCTTCTGCCATATTTGACTCCAATTTGTGATTTAAACTACCAGATTATAATTCCAATACGCGGGGTTCCTGCGCTGAATGGGGATGTTCATCACCATTGTATATCTTCAGTTTTTTCAACATTTTCCTTCCCAGACTGTTTTTGGGAAGCATACCTTTGACAGCCTTTTGTAAAAGCCTTTCCGGTTTTTCTTCCAGCGTTTTTCCTGCCGTAATTGACTTTATTCCCCCTGGATAACCTGTATGATGGTAATATATTTTGTTGTCAAGTTTTTTACCCGTAAGTACAACCTTATCAGCGTTTATGACAACCACGAAATCACCTGTATCAACATGGGGAGTATAGATAGGTTTATGCTTTCCCCTCAACCGTTTTGCGATTTCGCTGGCAAGTCTCCCAAGCACTTTCCCTTTCGCATCGACGAGATACCAATCCCTTTTAATATCAGCTTCTTTTGCACTATATGTTTTCATTAAAATACCTCAATTTCCTTTAAAAATCAAACTGAGAAATTATGTAATTTTAGAGCCTTTGTCAAGGAAAAACTAAAAATTTCTTGTTATACTGCTTGTTTTTCCTCCTGCGTGGCCTACCTTTCCCAAACCGTATAGAGAAAAAACAACCATATATGCCCTGTCATCAGATGTATCGGAATAGGTTATCTCCACACTCCAGCACTGTTTATGATAATCGATCCCATATGTTGATTCAAGATCTTTCTTGTCAAGTTCATTCCTTCTGAGGACATATTGAAGATCAAGGGATTCAGAAACCTTCGCTTTCATGGAAATGTTTATCTCTTCCACCGATTTTTGTGTATATCTGTATTCAGCCGTCACGGAATCTCCGCGCCAGTCACTTATGCCAAGGTTGTAGTTCGTCTCTTTCCACTCGCCGTCATTTACATCAAATTTGGCATCCCCGTCAAAGGATAGATATTGAAAGGGATTAAAATCGAATTCTATATCCACATTACCGAAGGGCCTTTTTTTATCTGCCGTTCCGGAAGTAGTTCTCCTTGCCTCTATGATATTATAGGGCTGACTCAGCTTTAGATTAAAAAATTCCCTGTAACTTTTATTTCCATCTTCGTCCCTCATCTTGGCAATAAACGTGTTGGTCAATGAATAGGTCAAACTGTTTGTTTCTACCACGGACTCGACATAATCCGCCAAATCGCCCTGGTAAACATAAGGAATATAAGTGTAACTCAATTCCGGCTTAATGCCGTGCCTGATCATCTCGACCGTTTGACCGCCCACGTCAAAAATCCTGTGGATCTCCGTGGAAAGAGTAGCTCCCACATCATACATTTCGCGGCTTCCGCGTTTTCCCGCCAATGTATCATTCGTGTGAATACTGTCCCATTTCGTTTCCCGGAACCCTATCTCCGGTGTAAACTGTAAGTAGTTACCAAAATTTATGGGCAGAGAAAAAGTGGGGTGTGCATCGAAAAGATGCCCCTTATATCCTTCATCCCTATAATAGTAAACATAAGTGGATTCCAGTTCGAAATTGAAGGGGGAATTGAAAATGGGTTGTGTGACGCCCGTAAAAGTCACCTCCGGATACTTCTGCAGTGTCGTATCATTTGAATAGTTCTGGAAATTATCCGTGTATTGGGCCAGGGCGGTAAAGTTAAATAATTCCCAGTCTTTCACAAGGCGTGCTGTTGATTCAAGAGACGCGAGGGATTTATCGCCGATAAAGGAAACCTTTTTAAATCTCTTGTTTTCATTTTCAGCATAATGCTCCAGGTAATAGTTATACGAATCAAAGTCTCTGAAATACCAGATGTCGGAAACCTTTTTGATATCCGTCCTGATATAAAAACCGGGAGTGAATGTGGTTTCATGATTCAGGTAGTATGACCATCTCTTCTGGGTTTCCCGCCAGTCTCTACTTAAATTGTCTTCCTCAAATCCAGATCCTGTCTTTTTGTCGTCGAGATATTCACCGTAAAAGGTACCAAACGAATCCTCACTGAAATAATATCTGAACTCCATGCCCTCCTGAAATCCCCGTTTATCCATGTAGCGTTGATAAAAAGTCGCATCCGTATTGTCTGAAACAGCCCAGTAAAAGGGAATTCCCACATCCCAGCCATGTTTATCCTGTGAATACGAGATGCGGGGAAAGAGAAAACCCGTCTGCCGCGTTGTTTTTACTGGAAAGATCATATAGGGCAAATAAATGAAGGGAAAGTTTTTCACCTGAAAGGTGCCATGCTTGAGTGTTCCATAGCCATCTATAGTAACATTGACTTCCTTGCCGGCAAACCTCCAGTCCGGTTGATCTCCATCACATGTAGTTGCCGTTGCGTCCTTCAAATAATATGTGGCTTCACCTTTTTTTTCGATTTCGTCGCCACTCAGATAAAGGTGATTCTTGTAAAAGAACATCTTTCCGTTAAGTAAAGTCCCTGTTTTTGTATCGATATTAAATTGAGCCTTCTCACCCTCCAGGAGATCTTTTTCACTTTTAATTTCAACATGTCCTTCGGCTACTGCATCTTTTGTTGTCTTGTTCAATGTAACTGAGTCGGCCTTCAGATATCCTCCGGCAAAGGTAATTACCGCATTGCCTCTCGCTCTATATGTATCAAGATTACTGTCATAGATTATACTGTCCGCTTCAATATTTACAGGCCCTTTTGGAACTTTTCTTTCAAAAGCGAAGAGAAAATCAACCCGGAAAGAAACAAAAAACTGGAAAATTATTATAAAAAGTATGATCTTTCGAGTTTTCACTCAAGAATTCCCTGTCTATCAATTTTTAACGGGCTCAAGTTCTTCCCGTTTATTGGCTTTAGTCAATAAATATAAACTGATTAACACAATAAGAGACTTTTTCAAGAAGATAAAACATGAATCGCCTTTTTTATTTCTCCCACAAGATAAAGTGAACCCGCAACACATATTAAATCATTTTTATCGGCAAGTGCAAATGCTCTCACGAGGGCCTTCTCTGAATTTTCTATAACATCAACACTGTCATTGTGCTTACCGACAAAGGGCAACAACTTCTCTGCCGGAAGAGCCCTTCCTCCTCCCGGCCTGGTCAGTATAATTTTATCGGCACGGGGAGATAATTTCCTCAGCATTGCCTTGTAATCCTTATCATTTAAGACACCAAACAATAGTATCAATTTATCATACTTGAAATCAACCGCAAGGGAGCGACAAAGGGCAGAAATCCCCCCCGGATTATGGGCACCATCAACGACAAGTGTGGGATTTTCATTAAGCACTTCCAATCTCCCCTCCCACCTTACGTCCTTCAATCCCCTCTTTACGACTTCCTCCTCTATATTCAACCCTCTGTTTTCCAGGATCTCGATGGCGCCCAAAGCCAAGGCAGTGTTTTCAATCTGGTGTTTACCAATTAATGAAATTTCGAGATTCTTGTATTTCTTAAAAATCCCATAATAGGAAAAGCTTCCATCTTTAGACTTTCTTATACGAATTTCTCTTCCTACCCTGTAGAGACGGGAGTTCTTTTGCCTCGAAAGATCCTCCAGAACATTGAGAACCTTATTTTGTCGTGCAGCTGTTAAACAGACTCCTCCTTTCTTGATGATCCCCCCTTTTTCCCGGGCAATGACACTCAAATTTCTGCCCAGGTATTTCTGATGCTCCATACAAATATTTGTAATGATGGATAATTCAGGGATAACGACATTCGTAGCATCCAGCCTTCCTCCCATACCGACTTCCAGGACAGCTATATCCACGTTACGTCTGCAAAAATAGAGAAACGAAAGGGCGGTAGCAAACTCAAAATAGGTGATATCTTCTTTAATTGCTTTCCGCACCTCATCGATAAGCTCTGAGAGCTCTTCTTCCTTGATCATTTGATTGTTTACCCGTATACGTTCCGTAAAATCGATGAGATGAGGGGATGTATAAAGGCCACCGTTAACACCCGCCCCGTGAAGAATAGAGGAAATAATGGCAGCTACAGATCCTTTGCCATTGGATCCACCAACAAGAATAGTCTTATATTGTGTCTGGGGATTATCTAAACGTTGAAGGAGCCGCGAGATGGGACCCAGATCCAGATTAATACCTTTGCTTTTTAACTGTGAAAGGTACTCCAGAGGATCATAAGATTTCATGTGTTATTTATTATATAGACGTCATATATGGCGAGTTGCTTTTAAAATTCAACAAGAAATTTGTTTTGAATTTCGACTTCGGCGTGAGCTCAAGCGGGGATATTCGAAAAGTTCAAAACTCATAATGAGACCTTTGCATAACGTCCCCTTTTGACCAATTTCTGCGTCAGGCTCAAATTTT
>CAZKGS010000070.1:0-10601 GCA_964552105.1 uncultured Syntrophaceae bacterium | reverse complement strand
GCCTTGTGTAGTATTCTACAGGCCACATCAGATATTATAACCCCACAAGTTATAAATTGCAATATGGACCACTATATTTTTTGTTTCCTTTTTGTCATTCCTGCGAATGCATTCTCTTCCCTGTCCCCTGTCTTCGGGCTGGAGTCTACAGTCTTTTGCCGTCATAGCAACGGATTTAACACTGGTTCACCAATAGACAAATGAAAAATTCACACAGGATTTTTCCATTCCTTCAAGGACTCCACAAATTGCTTTGATACGTCATCGTTTTCTTTGCTTATAATTTCTATTATCCTATCAAAGTCAATAATCTCAATACCGCTGGGATCACCTTCCTTTTTTGTAGGTTTTATAAATACAGGTTTTTCATAAAAACAATATTTATTGGTCGCCACAGGTTTATTGTCGATCTTTTTAACTGCACCAAGATTCATTAATTTATTTAGCAGATATGCATATTTTGCTCGCGAATGAGTAGTGTCACAAAGCTGAAATATCCCATTAATAATTTCTTTAAATCCCTTTTTAATAGACGCATAGTAATATATTAATTGCTCTTTACTAATGGATGCATTGTCTGTTTTGAGTTCAACCAGGTAGATTTTACCTGATTTTGTAAAGACGCAGTAATCGATTTTATCTGACCTATTGATATTTCGCTCTGGAACCGGCTCTGGAGCTAGCTCTGGATCTGGATAGATAGTACCAATCCTGACGGGAAATTCAGGTATTATATCTTCTAGATCTTCGGGAAAATACTCTTTAAATATTTTCTCCAGATATACAGCAAAGAAAATATCCGCACGTCTTTCTAATTGATATGCTGGTAGGTTCCTCCAATCATTCAGCCGAGAAAATATTTTATCTATCATTTATTACTCCTGTATGAAAGTTGATTGAACCACTATGTAAGCTAATTAGCTTCAATCATAAAGCTAGTAGCCTAGATATTATTAACCCATTTATCTATTATTTCGCCGTGTTCTTGACTAAGTTTATATATACCATGTCGACACATCGTTAAAATCGTAAGGTCTTTCAATATCGTGTTAGCCTTGATTCTCTCTTCCTTAAGTGGGGTATCGGGGAATGGCCTTTCTGTTTTACATCTAAAGAGGAGCTTAGTTTCTATATCTTTTTTTCCTTTTAGGTTTTTGAAATATGAAATTTCGTGTGGGAGGACTTTTATTTCCCTGCTTGGTTCAAGGCATACTATCTCTCTAGCGATAATACCACGCCAATCATCTGTATATTGTGCTTTCCAAACAAACGCTGTATCACCCATTTCGACTTCATTAGAGTGGTATGTAGCTTTCCATGTAGTTAATGGGTAATCATTAAGGTGCTCACGATAAAAATCCATTACCCGGAATGTTTTTGGATTTGCCTGAACAAGCCAATAATTCATTTCTTCTATTTCTCCTGTATCTCGATAGTTATGAGTCTAATAGCTGGCTGAGTATGGACTTAGCTATCTGTTTCTCGGATTCTGATGCTCTGTGAAAATGGATTTCCATCTGGTACTTCGGCCAGTTACCGGTCTTTTCTCTGATATAGTAGACAAGTTCTGCTTCTATCGCTTCCACGTTGTTAGCCTTTGTTTTATCTGGGAAGATCCAGATCAGCAGTTCTGCCTTTTTGAGTTTATCTTTCCATTTGTATCCATGATAGCCATAATGTCCATTGTCCACTACTCCTGTTCTAAGCCTGGAGCTTATGGACTGTGACGTGATACCAACATAGCAGATATCTCTACCATCTTTGACAACATAAAGTTTCTGTATTCCAGCTTTGGTATCTGGTGCGACGAAATGTGATATTTTTTGACCATTAATTTCTAAGCAACAGCATGCTGAATTAACGATTTGTATTCTGTACCTATTGAAGTTTTTACCGTTTTTACAATCTCTCACTGCAATCCCTTCCTTCTTAACTGGAGTGGCTATTCCTTTCCCTCTGGTGATATTCAGCGCATTTCTCACAGTAAGCAGTCTCTTTATCACTTGTTACCTCAAACAATTCCCCGCAACACTCGCATTGCAGTTTAAACATTGTTTCTATTGCCCTGCTATATTCGTTAATACCATACACCTGTAAAACTAATATCTGAGTAACTGCTTGATATCTATATTGGAACTTCAATAACCAATAGACGTTTTAGCGACAGAGACACCATCA
This sequence comes from uncultured Syntrophaceae bacterium, assembly GCA_964552105.1. Classification (GTDB taxonomy): domain Bacteria; phylum Desulfobacterota; class Syntrophia; order Syntrophales; family UBA6807; genus CAZGAK01. Next base: position 8,423 of record CAZKGS010000070.1, on the reverse strand, counting down.
ATATAGAGAATTATTTCTTTACTATCTATACTCCATGTTATTCCAAACATATGATCATCCTGCGGAGACAGAGAAGATATGTCATGTTTAAGTTCTGTTCTAGTTCTACCCTCAACTGAATAAAGAAATCGCAATTGGTTGTTCGTATCTTTTGCCAATGACACTTTACCTTCTTTATTATTCATATCCAAAAATACGATTACCTTATTATCATTGTATTTAACTTTATTCTTCTTTACCCAAAATGTAACTGTTCCTTGCTGAATATTAAATGTTTGATTGTTCATTTTTGCTTCCTACTAACACTTTGCCCTGCAATCTTCTTGATCTCATTTTTTCCTAATACTTTATCGTAATGGTTAATCTGAATGATTTCAGCCTCGTAATTATTAGTTGTTTGCAGCATTTCAATAATATTAACTCTTTTTTGAAGGTCTCTTGTCTGTTTCCTGAAAGACAGAAATTGTATAGTTAAACCAATAATAGCAATAGGTACACCTAAAAAAGCTGCTATTATTACCAAATATTCAATATTCATTTAGAGTATCCTATCAACCGTTTCTGTCAAATAGTCCTATGCTTCCGTAATCTTCACTCACCTGTCACCTGCCCGACATCATAGACTTTAAGTACCTCATCGCCGTAGTGGTTAATTACCTTAACAGCTATCTTGCCAGTACTTGGTATGGTAAACGGTCGACTTACCGTCGAGTATAAAGAAGACCAGGTAACTTCGTCGATTTCAGCTCGAAGCGCCCGCTTTAATTTGTCATACGGTTCGCCTGCTCCAGTGAAATATGCATGGCGAACAAAGAAGCTCTCTTCATTGTAGTCAGTGTCGATAAACCAGCAGGCAATATCAGCAGTGGTATTATTACGTATTTCGCCAGTCGTGGGATCATAGATATCGAGACCCTTTATCTCAACCACAAACTTATCATCATCCTGTTTCCTGATATCGATATCAGGCTCACCGAAAACTGTGAAAAGGTTGCCGGACCGCGTTTTCTTCAGTAGCTCATCTCCGAGAGAAAGGTCGCTGTTCATCCGTGCTGGCAGAATAGGCAATGTGCCATACCGTTTTGTTTCCTCGGAAACATGCGGGTCAAAGGCAAACCCACAAACGATAAGCAAGTCAAAGCCAACTCCCCTGACCGCTTCTTTTGCGGCATCTTTTATAAGACCAGGTCCAACCGTATTATATTCAGGTCCAATGCAAACTGCTACGCGCCGCACGGTGCCATCTTTTTCGGCATATTCTCCTTTCGCATGGATGTACTCTCCCGCATACGGCTCAAGAATAGTAAAATTAAGCCGCTCATTTTTAATCGTGTTTTGCACTCCAGCTTTCTTCAGATTGTCCAGTATCATCGTTACAAACTGGCCAACACCGGTTTCTTGTTTCGACTCTTCCCCAGAAGTCTGTTCGGCGCCGGCAGAAATAACACGGTGCGGCGATAGGCTTTCTACCGTGAGTGGTCCGGTAACGCGAATGCGACTGGAATCTGTATAAGGCTGGTCATAGAGTGTTTCGCTACCTGCATGGCGGGATATGGCCTCATCTATCTCTTTCTTTGTCATTCCCTCTTTAATATCCGGATTATTGGCAATTGATTTAAGAGTAATATGCGGCACACGTTTATAAACAAACCCCTTCTTGATATCTCCCTCTGTTTTATATGCTGGTGGAACCTTTCCTGTTATCTCCGCTTCCTTAGCAATTCCTTCCTCTGAGTCGGCAAGCAGGTAGTAAGGATACCGGGCAGACATCAACCGCGTACGCGATAGAGCAAGCGCTACCCTGCTGGTGTCGATAGTGATCCAGCGTCTGCCCCATTGCTCGGCAACATAGGCGGTAGTGCCACTACCGCAGGTGGGGTCAAGTACAAGGTCTCCGGGGTCAGTGGTCATAAGGAGACAGCGCCCTATGACTTTGGTGTTAGTTTGTACAACATAAATTTTATTCTCTGTAAAACTGCCAGTGATTGTATCAGTCCAGATATTCTTGATCTCTTCTACAGGGAAATCGTCGTAATATCTGATATATCCTAGTGTTGTACCGGCAAGGTAAATCCTATTTGCGATAGCTAATTTCTTCATGCCTTCGGCGTTTGTTTTCCATGTATTATTTGGGCCTGGGTGATATAAAACACCCAAGTACCCAAAATCAAAACCTGTAGCGCCTTGTGATTTTAAATTATCTATTCTATAAATTTTAGCATCGTTCGCTATGTATGATGGATTTAATAGCTCATCCTCTGACATTAACCTTCTTTTGCCATCTGCCAATTCCAGTTTATTGTAAACGGTAAAATCCTCACTTCCATAGGGTTTGATCCGAAATACTGGTTTGAATTTCACGTTCTCAGCATTTTTTGCATACCAAAGCAAATAATTATTCTGTCTCGAAAGTATGTTTGTGCTAAAACCGCTAGTTGTTATAAAACTGATTTCTCTACAAAAGTTTCCACTGCCAAACACCTCATCCATAAGGCACCGCACCAGGTGAACATTCTCATCGCCTATCTGAACGAATACGCTACCTGTTTCTGTCAGTAATTCGCGAGCAACCACCAGTCGGTCACGCAAATAGGCAAGATAGGAATGAATGCCCAGTTCCCAGGTATCCCGGAATGCTTTTATCTGCTCCGGCTGGCGGGTGGCATCCTCGGCTTTGCCGTCTTTTACATCTCGTTTTCGTGTGCTCACCTGCCAGTTTGAGTCAAATTTAATGCCATACGGGGGGTCAATGTAAATCATCTGGACTTTTCCTTTAAGTCCTTCTTTCTCAGCGAGAGAGTTCATTACCAGCATTGAATCACCCAGTATCATCCGGTTTGCCCAGTTTTGCTCATGCTGGTAGAACTCAACCAGCTCTTCAAATTCTATGCCATTGAAATCCGAAAAAAGCTGCGGCTGTAGCTCGGGTTTCTGTTTGCTATGCCGGGCGCGCAAATCTTCGATGATATACTTTGGATGTATCTTCTCCTGAATATAGATTGGTACGGCAGGTACCTCCAAATCCGCTGCGTCCTGCTCGTCTTTCCCTTTCCACACGAGCTGTGGATCGAGTGAAGTATCACGCGGGTAGAGAATAGTCCTGGGTTTTGCCTCATCTGCAGCCACAAAGTCACGAAGTTCTTCAGTCGGGATATTCGCCCTCTTATCCCCTTTATGTACCGTGCTCTCAATAGCAGTTTTTCTTTTTACCTGTTTCCGAGCCATAACTATTACTCCTCTTTATCTAACTCCGCATCTCCCGACATCCCGAATAGTTGCACCAACCTCTTCTCGATCAGAGACTCTCTCTCCTCAATAAAGTGCTCGAAGTTTTTGAACTTCCATAGCTCTGGATCATCAGGAATTAGATGTCGCTTCTTGAAACTAGGATCTCTAGTTTTTATCCACTTATCAAATGGTTTATTAAGCTTCTCCAAGTTTTCTTGCTGTGTAAGAAGTTCAAGATTTCCGATTTGGTTACTCAGTATTCTGTAGCTGTACCACTGTTCCTCTTTACCATCAGCTTCCATATTACTATAGGAAAATTTATCTTCAGGAAATATATGGTCCTGCTGTACTTTTTTATCTCCCCAGTTATTATCGTCGTAAAGAATAGACAGAGCCAAGAACGTATCCTTTCTGCCATACGTAGTAGCAAGAAATTTCGTAATCGCGACATTATCAAATTTATCTCTGCGCCCGCTTTCAGATATTTTCATGTTAATATTATCGATCGGAAAATCAGAGCCTGAACCAGATTCTTTCAATACAGCTCGAAGTCTTGTTAGCATACTATCAGACGAGCCACCGAAAACATTGTTTAATAGTGCCGCTAAGAGCCAACGACGAATAGTAGTGGCATTTCTAACATCATCAATTTTTCCAGTCATTAAAGTGAGGCCAGGATTTAAATAGAAATAATAGATAATTGGAATGAGAGCATTCTTTGCAATCAGGTTATTTTCATCTATGCCAAATGAGTTTACACATTTCACACATCTTTCAATGGCGTCTTTCAATTTAGACCAGTTGTTTTCCATAGCTAATAGGTTCTTCTCAGTATAGTTTTGAACCTTATAAGCTACTGGAAGGTCTGCCAGTACAAGGCAATTCTTCATAATGAAATCTTTATTGAAAATGTTATTGTGTGTCAAGGAATAATTTAAGTAATCAACAAAGCTATAGACCTCATCCTTAGCTTTAACTTGCTGCCATTTGGAAGTCATTATTGACAAAAGAAGATCAGATGTACTCAGTGGTTCTCCCCGTTCATTGGCCCGTACAAAAATATCCAGTACCCTATCATATTCTTGATTAGTTTCAAGGTAATAGTTAATAACTTGGTTACGACAAATTGAATTGTAGAGAAGGTTCAGATTATACTCAAACAACAGAGCCTGCTCCTTGCTCAAACTTGATACCAATTCATATTCTTTATCCTTTTTAAAAGATAAAAATTGTTCCTCAGTATCAAAATCCAGTATTGTACCGACTCTAAACCAATACTCGTTTTCGGTATTTTCTGGCTGATCGTCGAAAAACTGGAAGCCATATGAAGGACTTATTAGGTCATCATTTTCCTCAATCCTTGGATCTTTCAAAAGATTAAGATAGAGACGTTGTTTTGACCATGCTTCAGGATCTTTCTTCCTCCTGTATTTAATCTTAACGGTATATGTTCCTTTTAAGCCAACTAAAAAAGATGTTAACCTTTGCTGACCATCTATAACAAAAATAGGTTCACGAATGCCATTCAAATTTGCTGGTTGATTGTGCGTAAATTTTCTTTTAACATTCTCGATGAATTTGTAAGCGCCCCACTTGTCCCGATTGCCGTACTCTAGTTGCCAGAACAAGAAAGAACTAATCGGATAACCCTTCATTATTGAGTCGAATAGAGAAACCACTCTGCCCCTGTCCCATACAAATTCACGTTGGATAGAAGGAAGGAAATAATTTACATTCAATCTTTTTACAGCATAGGCGACGGTAACTGAAGAATATGACATCTAGCTACTCCCTAGGTCTTTATTTCGTAGAACCAATCTAATAGTATTCTTAGCATCCCAGGGGTCAAGTATTTCCAGGAATGCCCAGCGACCAAAACCACCGTGATTATTTACTGCAGGCACCCACAGGGTACGGGTGGTTGAAACCTTCGCTTCCTTATCTTTCTTTTTCCACCCCGATACCTCTACAATCAGATTGAGAAGGTCCTCTTTACCATCCTTGATACGGACGATGAAGTCTGGCAGGTAATTTTTCGATTCGCCATCGAGTGTATAAGGAATCCTGAACCCAAGTCCGTGGTTTTTCACATAGCACTTAACCTCAGCCATTTCCTCAAGCGACTGTGCCATCTTCTGCTCCCAAGATTCGGTGTCGGCAACCACATGCGAGACATGGCATTTAGCGGGGGCAGTTGGATAAACAGGACGAGTGGTATCAAAATCCACGTATCTCGTAGAGCCGGTATAGTCATAGGTTTTTAGTATCGGTTTTAAATATTTAGGACCATGATTTGAGTCAACTATTGCTTTATATATTTTCGTTGCAGCATCTTGCGCTAGAGCGCCAACAAGCAACATCTGAATAAATGTGTTGTCCTTTAATACGACGCATTCCTTAAGCCAATGTTTGGTGATATCGAGTAGTTGGGGAAATAGCCACTGCTTTACATTCCCGTCATCATCGCAGAAGTATGTATTCAATACATGTCTTGCGAGCAGGAATACAACCTCCTGTTCACGATGATTTTTAAGGTCATCAAGCTTATGAATGCTTATTTCACCGATAATTGGTGCGTTTTCAGTCCATGACGGGATGTCCTGAGTCGTGAGTGTTTTGATAGATTCACCTGAAAATTTATAGGTAAGTTTCTCTGTCGGTAATTCATAACGGTAGCCTTCCAGCAGAGGAAAGGTGATTTCACAATCAAGCCGTTCCTCCAATGCACGCACACGCGTAGGATTCGGTCCTGGTTTGGATATACTGGATGAACCAGAGCAAGGAATAAAGGAAAATGGGACACCATACACTTCAGCATATTCCGGCTCGAAGTGACCAGCCTCATTAACTACATAACTCGTTCGCCGTAATCCACGTCCCACAACCTGCTCACAGAGAAGCTGTGTCCCAAAGGCACGAACCCCCATGACATGGGTTACTGTATTCGCATCCCATCCCTCCGTGAGCATCGAAACGGATACTACGCATTTGACATATTCACCCAATCTTCCAGGTTTGCCAACCGTATTCATTACTTCACGCAGGAGGTCCTGGTCAGTCAGCTTCTCGACATCTCGCCCTGGGAATCGAGTGAGGTATTCCCTTTTAAATTCTTCAATAGCCAGCGCGGATATTTTCTTAAACTCAGCGCTCATAGCCTCACCTGATTCAAGCTGCGTACTGTCAATAAGAATTGTGTTCGGTAGCGATAGCCAACCGCCATATCCGTCATCATTACGAAAAATGCCAAGCTTACCCGGAACAACTGTAGTTGAACCATCAGGCAGTTTCTTTTCCCAGCCAGCGATGTAATCAAATACCAGTTTTGACACGTTGGTATTGTTGCATACGACTATAAAAACTGGCGGTGTAAGCCCGTTCTCTCTTGCCACAACATCCAAACGCCATTTTTCATGGTGCTTGTCATAGTTGCCATAAAGGCTCTGAAGCGCACCCTCGAGTTCAGCCGGAAGGTGAGGTTCTCCACCACTTTCATCTTGCTTTCCACGCCCCTTCTTGGGCAAGTGATCACGAATTCGTAGCCAGATATCACGATATGTCGGCATGGCACCTGTCATGGAATCGTCGGCAACTGGTACGCGCGGTACTTTCACGATGCCACTTTCAATAGCATCTACAAGTGAGAAATCTGAAACAACCCAGGGGAATAACAATCCTTCATCAATATTTTTCCCATCCGCTGTTATCTTGGTATATCCTGAACCCTTAAGAAAGAACGGTGTCGCCGAGAGGTCATAAATTGCCTTTATTCCAATTTTCTTCTTTACTGCTTCCAATCCGGATATCCAGACACGAGCTTCCTCTTCCCTATTTCTTATTTCAGTTTTTTCTTCACGACCTACTTTAATTGCTTCAGCATCAATACGATGACGATAACAATGGTGAGCTTCATCATTTATCACTATGGTGTTTTTCTTATTTCCTAATTCCTTACATACTCTTCGTACCATCTGGGCAGGAGTTTCAGTAAGATTATTATTCTCACCCTTATTTAAAATACTTTTTGTGAGTCTGCCAGCCTTAACAAGTTCACGTGACTGAAAAGCATGGAAGTTAGTTATAATGATTTTGGCATTACCCATTTCTGCCATTAAATCAGATGGGAGAACATCCCTTTCTTTATAATAATTATTTGGGTCATTGGGGAGAAGGACTCTCAGTCGGTCACGAATGGTAATACCAGGTGTTACGATGAGAAAGGTATCCGAGAACCGTGCATCCTGTTTATTTGCCAGTTTATTTAACGTGTGCCAGGCAATCAGCATTACCATTACCACCGTTTTGCCGCTTCCCGTAGCCATTTTAAATGCGATACGAAAGAGCCCGGGATTTGCCTCTTCATTTCCTTCTCGAAGATGGTTTTCTATCCATGAGTCACCAAACTTATTGGCAACTTCAGTGAGATATATGGCTGTTTCCAATGCTTCAACTTGGCAGAAGAACAGTTTTCGTTCTCTTTCAGGATCAGTCCAATAGTCGAGCAACCGCCGAGTAGTACGTGTAATTCCCACGTAACCACCCTTCCGCCACTGGGATACACGAGCGCGTATCTGGTTAATGAATTTGTTTTCTTCTATCCTGTCCTGAGTCCACTCAGTATCGAAGGCTAATTGTGTGGTCTTCCCTTTTTTCTTTGGTTTTGCAATAGGCACAAAATATGAACTAATTCTTCGTGACTCTACTATATCGCTGGTAATTCCTTCGTCGGAAAAACGAAAATGACGATTTGGCTCTTCGAAAGGAGCATTTATTACAGGGTTATCAATAACTACCTGTGCCAATTAAGCCTCACATATATTTGTATCAGCTAGAAGTTATATGTTTAGAACATTTATTTACTTTTATGCTGTAGCTAAATCTGCAGCATCTTACTTTAGTTCATTCTACTACGAGAATGGCCAGAACGCAATAGCTTTTATATCTGCATTGTGGTGTAATCAACAGAAAATAGCTTCACGCAGAGTTCTCCCCTCGTTCACATGGGACTTAAAGGACAGACACACTGAATAGATTGCAGCGCTACCATCCCCCACCCTACGCAGCCGAGGACGTGGGAGATTAAAGATCAAAAATAAAAAATTATAAAGGCAGGCGTTACAACAGAGCCAGGGATGGCAGGGGTGAAGGAGAACCTGAGCTATTACAATGAAACCTTCAGATTCTTACCATTTATC
>CAZKGS010000069.1:0-10703 GCA_964552105.1 uncultured Syntrophaceae bacterium | reverse complement strand
TAAACTTTTCGTCTTCCTTGAACTTGAACGAAATTAAGCATTTTGCAAAGGTCTCTCTTTTGCTGTTTGCCTGTATCTTGACTATTGTGTCACGTTTCATTGCTGATTAAGCATTAATATCATTAACTTATCAAACTATTAACTATTTGGATTTCGAATTTAAGTGAACGGGATTGTGAAAACTCAACGATTGTAGTATGAATATATCACAATGAAGACTAAATAAGATTAAAAAATTATAAAAGGAGCCGCTTTATGACTACCAGGATATACAAAGTTATTGAATTGATAGGAACAAGTCAAGTTTCCTGGGAGGATGCCGCGAAAAATGCTGTTGATATCGCCAGTAAAAGTCTCTCTGATTTAAGAATCGTAGAAATTAATAAACTGGACATGCAGGTTGAGGATGGAAAAGTTGTTATGTACCGTGCCAGGATAAATGTTTCCTTTCAATATGAGCCAAGGGAAGCATGGGATTACAAAACTGACTTTTCAATCGAAAAAAAATGAGTTAATGTGAGTGAGGATGGCTAAAAGATAGCACCTTTACATGTTTTCGTGCGGTCTTTCAGCTTATTAAAATTAAGAGGCAGAACCGCTCTTATTCTGCCTCTTTTTTATATCAACCTGTCGCAACCCTCTTCATTTGATGAAATATTACAGACTGTCCTGCAAGGATGCATCATCTTTTTTATTTCAATCAGAGATTACTCTCCCCACCTGCGACTATCTCAAAATAATCTAAAAAGTTATGGAATTTAATTTAAAAATAATGTTAGCATAATATGTTTAAATCCTGTTCGCTTATGGAGGTTCTGATGAAAAAAACTTTATTAAGAAAAAGGGGGTTGTCAATATTTCTCCTGGTATTTTCAATTCTGTGGTTTTTGCCGGGCTTGAACGTCACCAATCCTGCTCTGGCTGGAAACCAGGATATCTATAAAAATCTAAAGTTGTTTAATGAGGCTCTCAACCTGATCGAGAAGAACTATGTGGAGGAAATAGACCCCAAAACTGTCATCGAAGGGGCAATAAAGGGTATGACACGCTCACTAGACCCTCACAGTACTTTCATGACTGCAGATATGTTCAAGGAGTTGCAGATTGATACAAAGGGCGTTTTCGGCGGCCTGGGTATTGAAATAACAATACAAGATGATATTCTTACCGTAATATCACCGATTGAAGATACACCTGCTTACATGGCAGGAATCAAGCCCCAGGATCAGATTATAGCAATAGATGGTAAATCCACAAAGGGTTTCAGCATTTTCGACGCTGTTCATAAGCTACGTGGCCCAAAGGGAACAAAGGTTACGATTACGATTGTCCGTAAAGGATTGGAAAAGCCGAAAGATTTTATAATTACACGTGATATTATCAAGATAACAAGCGTCAAACAGAAGATTTATCATGATCGCATCGGTTATATCAGGATTGCCCAATTTCAGGAAAGCACAGCGGATGAGATTAAAAAAGCCCTAAAGAAAATTGATCTGAAAGAAAATCCCTTAAAGGGTCTCATTCTGGATGTTAGAAATAATCCTGGTGGTCTCCTGAACCAGGCCGTAAAAGTTTCTGATATCTTTCTTAAAAAGGGCCCCGTTGTTTCAACCAGGGGGAGGATAAAAACCGCCGACAAAACATATGAAGCCGGAAATAACGGCAATGAACCAACATGTCCCATAATTGTATTGATTAACAGAGGCAGTGCCAGTGCATCAGAAATTGTAGCAGGAGCGCTTCGTTATAACGGAAGGGCGATTTTACTTGGAACCCAGACCTTTGGAAAGGGCTCTGTGCAGGTCGTTATTCCTCTTGGTGACGGCTCAGCATTAAAATTAACAACAGCAAAATACTATACACCAGATGGAACTTCTATCCAGGCAAAAGGAATAACACCCGATATCGCTGTGGAATATGTCAAGCAAAATAACGACAAGAAATCGAATCGTCTTACCATAAGTGAAAAGGATCTAAAGGGACACCTGGAAGAAGAAAAGGATAAAAAAGAAGGAGATAAAAAACCCGGGGAAGTTTCTATAATAAAAGACGATAATCAGCTTAAACGAGCCGTAGACCTTTTAAAAAGTTGGAAAATATTTAAAAACATGAATAACGGCTGAAGGTTTTTCACTTGGTAAAAAGGAAAAGAAAGAAGAAAAAGAGCTTTCCTTTAATCTGGACTGGTATTGTTATCCTTCTCGTTGTTACAGTTTTACTTGTTTATTTATTTTATCGAGAAAGTGGCCGTGAAACAGTAAGGGAAATATTGCCTGGCAAAAGAAAGATTAAAAGACAACGTACAGTTAATGGTTTCGACAAGAGGATACGACACTCCACTGACAAACATAAGATAGCCATAGTTATAGATGATATCGGATATGATCTATGGTCAGCAAATGAACTCCTCGGGATGGATGTTCCCATAACTCTTTCTATCCTTCCGCATTGCCCCTACTCGACGGAAACAGCGGAAAGAGCTTACAGGGCAGGGAAGGAATTTATTCTCCATCTCCCTATGGAGCCATCAGATTATCCTTACAAAAATCCCGGTGAAGGAGCACTCTTGACCTGTATGAGCAGTAATAAGCTGCGGCACCAGCTTGAAGAGAATTTAAAATCTGTGCCCCATGCATCAGGAGTTAACAACCACATGGGTTCCCGATTTATGGCAGATGAAAAAAAGCTGGAAGTTATTATGAAAAAACTGAAGGAAAAAAATCTTTTTTTTGTGGACAGCTATACAACAAGAAACACAAAGGGCAAAAAAATCGCAAAAAAAATCGGATTGAAATTTGCGGGTAGAGATGTATTCATAGATAACAACTCCGATTTTACAGATACGTTAGGAATTCTGAAAAAAACAATTGAGAGACGGGACCACTGGCAGACTCTAATTATTATAGGGCATCCATATAAGAGTACAATACTGGCAATTAAAGAAGCAATACCGCAATTTAAGGCGAAAGGGATAGAAATAGTGCCTTTATCTGATCTGACCGAATAAATTGATCACTTTATTAATAGAGCAGTGTTAAAAACCGGACAAACCGGACAACCTATAGAAAACAAATGAAAATAATCAGAGTAATAAAATATTCTATCATCCTGTTTTTATTTCTCTCCGTCGTTGCATGTATGCATCTTACCGAAGGCAAGAAGAAACCTGTATCAGAAGAAGGGATCATAAGAACTTCAGCTAATGCCTACTATCACTATTCTCTCGGAATCGTCCACTCCCTTGAGGGAAATTTTGATGATGCACGGCTTGAGTATGAAAAAACTCTCAGTATTGAGCCGAGGGTCCCTTCTGTAATAGTCGAACTTGCTATCCTTTACGTCAAGAAAGGAGACATTACGAGGGCGGTAGAACTGTTAGAAAAATCCCTGATCTATAATCCTGATTATACCGATACCCGTCTCATACTGGGCGGCCTGTATATTAATCTGAAAGAATACAACAATGCGATAAGAGAATATAAAAAAGTCACAGAACTTGATCCCCATAAATTAGAACCATACCTGTATCTCAGTATTATTTACAGAGACAGAAAAAACTACGAAGAAGCGATAAAGGTATTACAGGATTTGCTGAAAATAGAACCTGATAACCTGATGGGCCATTACTATCTTGCAAAGATATACGCTGAAATGAAATTGTATTCAAAAGCTGAAGAATGGTTCAAAAGAACCCTGGACATAAAACCTTCTTTTGAGTCTGCTCTGATTGACCTGGCTGTAACGTATGAAATTCAGAGAAAGAAGGATAAAGCAATAAAAATATACAAGAAACTGATCAAGGCTCATCCTTTGATGATTGAAACAAGGTTCAAGCTGGGAAAAACCTATCTCGGACTGGACCAATATGAAAAAGCGGCAAGGGAATTTGATGAAATTCTGCGGCTGGATGAATCAAACACGGATGCGCGATTATCTCTTGGTCTTGTTTACTATTTTGAAGGCAAGAACTATGACAGGGCAATTGGGGAATTTCTCGCTGTTCTGAAAAAAGACCCCATCAACCATAATGCTCGATATTTTTTGGCATCATCATATGAAGAAAAAGGCATGTATGTAGATGCCCTTGAAGAATTTGAGATTATCCCTCCTGAGTCGAAACTTTACGGAACTGCTCGAATTCATATGGGAATCATACTAAAGAAAGGTAATCACATCACTAAGGCTATAGATCTCATCAAAGAGGCGATTGACCAAAAAAAGAGGACTGATGATCTGTATGGCTTTCTTGCATCCTTATACGAGGAAGATAAAAAACTAAAGACCGCTGAAGAAACGTTAAAAAAAGGGCTTCTCTTTTCCCCTCAAAGTACAAATCTTCATTACAGACTTGGCGTACTTTACGAAAAGACAGACCGAAGTCAAGAAAGTATTACGGAAATGGAAGAAGTGCTAAAAATTGACCCTAACAATGCCGAAGCTCTGAATTTTATAGGGTACAGCTATGCTGACAGGGGAATAAAACTGGACGAAGCGGAAAAGATGATCAAAAAGGCACTCAGCCTGAAGCCGGGGAACGGCTATATCACTGACAGCCTCGGATGGGCATATTTCAAACAAAACAAGATAACCCTTGCTGTCAAATACCTGGAAGAGGCGGCAAAACTTCTGCCGGAGGATCCGACAATTGCCGAACATCTCGGCGACGCTTATGAAAAGGCCGGGTTCTTCAAAAAAGCCCTCAAGACATACAGAAAGCTACTCCATTCTAATCCAAGGAATAAGACCCTCAAAAAGAAGATTGAAAAAACCATAAAAAAATGAACATCTAAACTGAGACCTTTGCATAATATGCAAAGGTCTCAAACTATGACGATCTACAATAACAACGAACGATGAAGGTACTGCATATTAATCACTATCCCATGAAAAAGCTTATCTGTATAACTTTATTCCTGTTTGTACACGTAGTGTTATTCAGCTGTGCACCTAAAAAGCCGACAGCATCATTCACGGGAACCACACCCCCTCCTGAAAATATTCTGAGGGAGATTACCAGGGCAGGTACCATCGATAAAGTTGTGACAGCCACTGCCAGGATTTCAATAAATACTCCTGAAGGAAAACATTCAAGAACGGTAGCCGTCGTTGCCAGGAGACCCTCGTTTCTTCGAATCGAAGCAATCCCAATTTTCGGAACGCCGGATTTTTTCCTTTCTGTTAATAAAAAAATTTTAAAGGTATTTCTGCCAAAAGAAGGAAGTTTTTATATAGGATACGCATCCCGAAAAAATCTCTTTTCCTTTTTTCAGATATATCTTGACGCGGACGAAATTGTATCGATACTTACCGGAACTCCCCCCGCTATAGGGAGCGATAACTATATTCTGAAGGGCTCTTTTGAGGGAAAGTTGTATCGCATAGACATCCTGTCCGAAGGCAAAAGGATTCAATCCCTGTGGATAGACCTGAAACATCATGTGATGACACGAGTTGAAATTCTCAGCGAAGATGGTGGAACAGGCTACTCGGCAACGTTTGAAGATTACCATTCTGTCGAAAATACGTCATTTCCGAAGAAGGTAACGATAATCATTGAGAAACCTGAAAAGATATATACCAATATCCGATATTCAAATATTCAAATTTCACCCAAACAGGAAAAGGGTCTCTTCGATCTTTTCATCCCCGCTGGCATAACACCTGTTTTTATCGAATGATACCAAGAAATTTACTTTTTAATTAAAAACTAAGCATCTTGTCACTTTATAGTTGTAAGCTTTCCCCTCGCTATTCTTGCAGAGCTTGTATTGGGATACTCTTTTATAACCCGTTGCAGAAGCAGTTTTGCACTCGATTTATCGCCCAGCTTCATAAAAGAGAGGGCCTGTTTCAAAAGAGCATTGGGAACTTTATTGCCCTTTGGATAGTTTTTGATCACATTTTCATATTCCAGGATTGCCTTTTCATAGTTCTTTTCAAAATAATAGCACTCACCAATCCAGAATTGGGCATTATCAGAATATTCTGTGGCAGAAAAGATTTTTACAAATTCCCGAAACTTTTCCCTCGCTCCCTTATAATCTCCTTCCCTGAAGGTCTTGTATGCTTCTGCATAGGCTTTTTCTTTGTCAACCTTTCCTTTCAGGGAGGTACTCTTCTCTTTTTTACTTTTTTTCGATACTTTCCCGGGCTCTGTTTTTTTCCCTACACCAAGAAAGTTTTCTATGTAATTTATCCTGAACGAGATATCATCAAATTTCTGACGGACACCTTTCGCTTCTTCACCCTTCAAGTCAGATTGCAGAGTTGCTAACTCCATCTTTAATTTCTCAATATCGCCCCTGAGACGCTGAACACTCGCTCGCAGATCAACGAAATCAGCCCCCACATCTGCCTGATTTTTCCTTAGTATTTGATTGATCTTTTCAACCTGATCCGAATCCTTTCTCAGCGTTGAGCTTTCCTCTCTCAAGTTCGAAAGGTCTTTTTCCTGTGCAAGGATCTTTGAATCAAGGCTGTATCTAACTGCTTTGAGATCCCTGCTCGTCGCACACCCCATAAGGAACGCAATCAATATAACGGAAAGTAAAATGGCACGTTTTTTCACTGCTCAGACAAACCTCACTTATTACTTTTTTTCAGTTACGACCACAAAGTGATCCCTTCTGTTCTTGACCCAGGCATCTTCATTGTGTGACGGATCCAGCGGAAGTTCCTCACCATAGCTGATTGTCGTCAACCGCCCATTATTAACACCAAGGGTTACGAGATAATCTCTGGCAGCCTCGGCACGTCTCTCTCCCAGGGCCAGATTGTATTCTCCCGATCCCCTTTCATCGCAGTGCCCTTCTATGATTACTTCAAACTCCGTATGTTTGAGAAGCCAATCTGCATGTTCTCTTAAGATTTCCCGCGCTTCAGGTCTCAGATCATACTTGTCGAAATCAAAACGAATAGCTTCAAATGCAGCTGCCTCCTGCATCACAAGTTCTTTTTCCTTCAATGCCGTTTTGGCTTCCGCTTCTTCCTCTAACAGGGCTTCCTTTTCTTCTGTTACCGTGACGGCTGCCTTTTCTTCTTCCGTCACAAGCTTTTCATCCTTTACTACCTGCTCCTTCGCACATCCAGACATAAAAATGAAAGAGAAGCTCAAAACCAATATTAACATTCCTATAATTTTAATGTTCCTTTTCATCACCTTTCCTCCTTTTCAAAATTTGGGAATTCTTTTTTTATATATTTTAAACCATACCACATAAACAAAGGTCAATAAAAATTAAAACGTGGAGACCAGGAGGGACAAATTGCATCCATACCTGTCTCTTCATGTAATGTTCTTAAGTTTAATCCATTTGAATTGATAATACAAATTCTTATTTTGCCATTTTTTCTCGAGCTAAATACCAGGTATCGCCCATCAGGAGACCAGGAAGGATATTCGCAACCACCTTTTTCGAATGTGATCTGGAGGAAATTACCTCCAGCTTCATCAATTGAAAATATTTGAAAGTGGCCGTTTGTCATCCCTTCGTATGCGATTCGTTTTCCATTCGGTGACCAGCAGGGTGATGTATTATAATTTCCTTCATAAGTTAGTCTTCTTACACTACTTCCATCCGAATTCATAATGAATACCTGTGGAGAACCGGACCGGCTCGACACAAATGCAATCTTTTTGCCATCAGGTGACCAGGTTGGAGACACATCGATGGCAGGATCGTATGTTAGACGCCGAAGTTTTCTTTTTTCGATATCCATCACGTAGATCTCTTCATTACCGTCTTTGCTGAGAGTAAGCAGAATCTTGCTGCCATCCGGCGACCACGGTCCCGACAGATTAAGTCCTTTAAAATTCGAGATTCTCTTAATTTTTCTTTTTGATATATCTATAAAATATAAATCCGGGTTCCCTCTCATGTATGACGTAAAAGAAAGTTTTTCCCCATCTTGTGACCAATGGGGGAAAAGAGTAATTGATCTGTTTCTGGTAACTCTGACAAGACGAGAACCATTAAAATCAATAACATATATATCAGACGTCTTTCCTTTCTTGCCTATAAAGGCAATTTTTGTTTCAAAAACGCCTCGTTCTCCCGTCAGGGCAAGGAGGATTTCGCTGGCGAACTTAAGGACCATAGCCTTTATTTCCTCCTGTGTTCCCCAGTATTTCCTGGCAGTCAGCAACTTTCCTTCGACAACATCGAAAAGACGAAATTCTGCGGTAAGATCCTTCCCGTTACACTGGAACCCTCCCTTTACCAGAAATTCCGCACCGATGCTTGACCAGTCATGAAAATCAATGCTGCCGGCAGTTATTCCTGCTTTATTCCGATCCTCGAGAAATGCATTTTTATCAATTATTCTGAAGAATCCCGTGATCTTTAACATTTCTGTAAGATTATCCGAAAACCGGGCTGAAAGATTTTCGGTATCTTCATTACTGCCTATATTTTTAAAATCCGGAATCGCCGCCGTAAATTTTTGAAAAGCAGGAGAATCTATATCTATATATACCTTGCCGAAGGCAGGACAGCTACAACAAAACACTAATAAAACAAGAAAAGAAGTTATCTTACGCATAATCCTCACAATGTCAGTTTCAGGTTTGATGTTTAAAGGTAACAGCTCAAAAAACAGGGGCACATAAAAGGCTAACGCCTGAATTCCTTATTTGGAGTTTACCCGTAAGGGTTTTACCGTGATTTTTTGAGCTGGTTCGTTTAAAGTTTCATATCGCATATGCAAGATCATATATAAGGCTCAGGCAATGAACTTGAAACTTTGAACCCGAAACCCGAAACTTTTTTATCTTAGTTCCGATGAACGAAACCGTATCCCCACTTCTATATTGCTTTCCCTCATCCACTCCGGTAGCGGGGGAAAAGGGCTTCCCTTTTTTACTGCTTTTACAGTAGATTCATCAAAATATCTGTTCCCGGAACGCTTTTCAAAATCAAGATCGGCAACTGCCCCGTTTCTCAGAATTTTTACCGCTATAATAGCTTCAAAGTTGTCTTGCGGTAATATCCCCTCGGGAAGGGCCCACTGTTCTCTTATCCTGGACCAGATAATAGAATAATAAACCTTCATCTTCATGGTCATCTCGACATCTCCCCGAGATAACACCTGACGAGATCCTTCTTTTGAAGGCAGAGTCCTTTTTCTTATATCTTCTATCGCCTTGTCAACATCTCCATTGAGCACCTTTTTATGCGTTTTCATTCTATTAATCGGAGTTGTTGAGAATTTATCAATACGTTTTTTGATGACGACGGATTGATCCCTGGAACCAATTCCGATTATTTCTTCAGAAGGTGAAGCGATCTTTTTTGCCTCAACAAAATTTGCGGGAAGACTTATAAGATCGACCGTATACACGGGCCCGAAAGTCCACTTTGGTTGGGGCCAGGAAGGGGATAAAAAGACGATTGACAGCACCAGCGAATGTAGCAGAAAAGAAAGTAATATCATACTGTTGAGGCTGATGCTGTGATCATTATTCCCCTTCATCACCTTTAGAGATGTCATTTTCCTTCCCTGGGCGGTTCCGTGATCATCCCTAATTTATCAACACCGGCCTTCCGTACCTCTGACATAACCTTAACAACAAATCCATAAGGTACCTTCTCATCGGCACGCATAAAAATCTCTCTGTCTATCCTGCTCGCGAATATACTTTCCAGCTTTGGCTTCAGATTATCAATTGAGGCCTTATATTTATTTATAAATATTTCCTTTTTGTTGTTTATGGTAAGGATAAGTTTTTCCTCACCAACATCGATACTCTTTGATTTGACTCTGGGAAGATTTACATCTATCCCCATCTGAAGCATTGGAGCGGTAACCATAAAAATGATCAGAAGAACCAATATAACATCGACAAGGGGAGTCACATTTATATCAGAAACGAGTTTGCTTTCATTATTTCTGTTCTTTCTCGAATATCTCATGGGCATCTATTTTTTTACATAATACCTTTCTATAATATTGAGAAATTCGGATGCGAAGTCATCCGTTTCCAGTGTAATTAATTTTACCTGATTAAGATAATAATTGTAAAAGATAACAGCGGGAATTGCAGCCACCAGCCCAGCAGCAGTAGCGATAAGGGCCTCAGAAATTCCGGGTGCCACCACAGCCAGTGTTGCCGAACCTTTCGTGCCAATGCCTCTAAAGGCATTCATTATACCCCACACTGTGCCGAAAAGACCTATAAACGGGCAGGCATTCCCCGTAGTTGCAAGAAAACCAAGAAAACTTTCTATTTTTGACCTTTCCGAATCACTTGTTCTGTTCAAAGTTCTTTCAACATTAACAACTCCTCTTATTTCCAGTGACAATATGTTTTCATCAGCACCATCCGAATCTTGAGAGGAATCTTTTCTTGATTTGGCTATTTTGCCAAGTTCGGTATATCCTGCCCTAAAGACTTCTGCAATTGTCGAATATCTGAACTTGTTTGACTCGATAAAAATATCCGAGAAATTACTTCCTTTCATATATGTATCCAAAAACATAAGATTTTCTTTTTTTGCCTTCCTGATAACCCTGTATTTCATCAGGATAATAGCCCATGAAATCACGGAAAATAAAAGGAGCAATAAAAGCACAAATTGAACCATCGGCCCGGAATCGAGCACCATTTCAAATATGTTACCATGAAAATGTCCACTTAAATCCACTGATGTGACAGCCCACGCTTCTTTCACATTCACTCTCCTCAATTGATTTTATTTATA
>CAZKGS010000068.1:7203-10789 GCA_964552105.1 uncultured Syntrophaceae bacterium | reverse complement strand
CCGTAAGATGTGATGCCAACCATAGATCAATTCCTCCTTCGTGATTGTTTTGGTTTTTAAAGGTTTGTATCAAAATTTCAGAATTTCAGATTTTTCCTTACTTGAATAATTAACCTGAAAAGATATTTTGACCCAAATATTAGATACGTTGGATTAAGAGTGAAACAACATGAAATATGCCAATTTTAAAAGTTATATTATTAATAATTATAATGGCTTAAAAAAATATAATTGTATATGCTGAAGCCTTTCGAGTCATTATATGGTCAATAGTTATTTTATGGACGTTTAAAAGGTCCTGTATTGAGTACCCACCTCCATCGTAAAGTGATGGAGGTGGGTGACAAAGATTAAATGGTAGTTTTAAATTACCTCTTTTTCCTCCAGTTCTCCCAGTTTTACCGGGCCGTATCCGAGGTAATTGAGATAAACATATCCGTTGTCATAACCGACAGGTCGGCATACCCATTTGGTTCTTGGTGGTGTTTCTGTTGCCTTCCACTGAGCTTGTGCACAGACAACTGACCCGTAAACCGGATCTTGAACCGGAGTAAACATGCCTCGTTCTATCCAGTTTTTATCGTGCATTGTTTGCCAGGGTGGTACGATTTCCGCCACAACCGGGGTAATGGGGGCAAGGCGACCGCTCTTTGCGTATTCAATAGATTTTTCTGTCAATTCCTGGCTGGTGAACTGTGACGTCAAGGGGTTGATCATAGCCTGGTATTTAAACTGCCAGTCTTCCTTCATGAATGGCGCCAGGGTATCCCACTCGTCAGCGCCCCATTCATCCCATTTGCCGAGGATATCTACGAAACCTTTCCACATTTCAAGACGCAAGCCACCCAGGAACACACCGCCATCCTTGGTCGGGAAGAATCCGTAAAGCCAGAGAGCGGTGTCGAGGCTGCCGAAACGTTCCGTTATGTGACCTTGATCGCCGTACCAGTGCAGGGCATAATCATTGAGCCGTTCGTAAGCCTCTGCTGATGCCACATCAATTGCCTGTCCTTCACCGGTTAACTCTCTGTAATACACCGCAGCCAGGATACCCGTGGTGGCAAATGCGCCTCCCACGCACCAAGCAATCCAGGGGCCTGCCTTCGTGGGGACTGCCCACGGCATTTCATCATACGTCTTTCCTTCAGTTAAAAACTCACCCGTTTGATATTGAATGCTTGAGCGGGCCTGTGCCACATTATCATAATCGAACTGTTTTCTTTTGCTGTCATTACCAAATTGACCGTGAGCTGTAATCGAGGCGAAAATAAGTCTCGGGTTGAGTTTGCTGAGTTCGTCATAGCCGATGCCCCATTCATCCATCTGTCCGGCCGGATAAGTTTCAATCACGATATCCGCCTGACTAGCGAGGGACTTGAAAATCTCCCGGCCTTCTTCTTTCTCAAGGTCCAGCGTAACATGATACTTGTTTCTACCCTCTTGCAGGTAAGCAAGTCCCGTATCTTTGTTCATAATTCCGTCAGGTGAGTATGTCCTGACAAGATCGCCTCCAGGAGGTTCGATTCGGATGGTTTCGGCGCCTAATTCCGCCAGAAGTGAGGAACAATAGCAGCCCGCCATGCTGCGGGAGCTTATATCCAGCACTACCAGATCATCCAGGGCCTCCGGTTTTTCAAAGTTTTTTGCGGGATCATCCATGGATCTGACATGATCCGCCCAATCTGCCCATTTTGCTCTTGTATAATCTGCCATTTTTCATCACCTCCTTAATATGGTGCCGTATTTTCCGTCCCAGTCGTTGGGTGGGCGGCGACCCTGCATATCCTTCCATTTTCCGAGAACTCCGTGTGTGTATAGTTCATCGATTTGTGTCTGGCTTCTTCCCAGAATTTTTGTCATGACATATTCGTTGTCAAAACCCACGGGTCTCACTGTCCATTTGATTTTAGGCGGGGTCTTTGACATCATTACGGGAAAGCAGTGCTCTGCGTACTTACCATACAGGGGATCGTCGATCTCCTTGACGAAGTCACGCTCCCGCCTGTTTGGATATTCGAACATATCCTTGCCGGTGTGCACCCTGCTGGCGGCAAAACCGTGCTTGATCCCCAGTTCTTCTACCTCATCGGCCGTTTTCGTGACAGCCCAGTCGGCGATGATCTTCAGAATTGCGAGGGCATTTTCCTCCTTAAGGCGGGTTGTGTGATCCTTAAATTTTGGATCTTCAGCCAGTTCCGGTTTGCCCATGGCTTCACACAGTCCCTTGAATTCACCGGGAGCCGGCGCCGCGATGGCTGAAAACTGATCGTCCGCGCAGAGGAACGTATCCGCAGGGCAGATGCACTGATCTCTGTTTCCTGATGGTTCAGCTCCTTTTCCTGTCGATTGCTGATAAGGCCATACCCATCCCATGGCCCTCATGATATTTTCAGACTGGGACATTTCAATATATTGGCCTTTTCCCGTTTTTTTCTTGTGATGAAGCGCGGCAAGAACGGCTGTTTCACCCATGAGACCGCCGAAGTAATCACAGATCCATATACCCTGTTTGAGAGGTGGCTGCCCGGCGAAACTGGAGAGCCAGGCATAACCGGAAAGCGCCTGTGCAGCGCCGTCATTGGATGGCCGGTCTTCCTCGGCATACTGACCCCACTGGCCGAAACCGTTCTTTTCAATGTAGATGATGCCGGGATTGATTTTTTTGAGATCTTCGTATCCGATGTTCCACCGGTTTGTCACCGCCGGCCTGAGATTAAATTCGACGATGTCGGCTTTGGCAATCAGTTCCTTGAAAATATCCTGGGCCATGTCGATATGAAGATCAAGCGCCATGTAGTATTTGTTCGGATTGATATGCATGAACATGGGGCCCTGTTCTTTGTAAAACCAGTCAAAGGGTTTCAACGAACGGGTAACATCTCCCAGCGGAGGCAATTCAATTTTAATAACCTCTGCGCCCATCTCGGCAAGGAAAGAGGGGCCGGATGGCCCGAATAATAGAGTAACCAACTCGAGAACCCTCAGTCCCTTAAGTGGACCGGGTTTGCTGAACTTGTTCTTGGTATAGTCTTTAAAAGCTTCTGACATAAGCGTTCCCTCCTTTTAGGTTGCTTTTTGTCGTTGTATGAAAAGGGCAAAAGGTTAAGGACAAAGGGCTAAAAGTAAAAATCAGCAGACTTTGCTGAGGTCTTGCCTTTTTCATACCTGGTTGTGAACTTCAGTTCATGAATGTTAATTAAGATGTATAGAAAAGAAATACAGATTTGAATTTATCACCCCCTATCTTTTTAATAATGTTAAAATAGTTAAACGGGTATAACTTAATCAAAATCGGTATTGGTTGGTTAGAAAAGATAAAAACAAAGAAAAACAACAATTTTACACAAACATAAAATCTTTGATTGCGCAAGCTTTATTTTGATATCTTGCTTTTTGACCCTGAAGGCCAAAGTAGGAAGGAACAAGGTAAAAGGAGCAAGGCTAAAGGCTATAAATAAAATTATGAATTATGAATTTTAGATTTTGAATTAATTAAAGGTTAAACATTGAGAATTCAGAATTAAAACAGGGTGGCATGGCTATAAAAAAGGGTGTCAATTCCTCCATTTCAAATCACAAAATGAAA
>CAZKGS010000068.1:0-7103 GCA_964552105.1 uncultured Syntrophaceae bacterium | reverse complement strand
CTACCATGTTGCTTACCGACATGGTAACCGCTGTGGAGGCACATGCCCTGCCGATTTCCGTCATGGCCACGCTGAATGAAATCACGCCTGCCTCGGAGCCTCCGTATTCGGCCTTAATATTGATGCCCATCAGACCGAGTTCAGCAAGCTTTTTAAGGTTTGCGAGAAATATCTTTGTATTTTCCTCACTGTGAGGATCCTTGTCAAGCTGTGCAGCTACAGGCGCTAGCTCGTTTTGTGCAAAGTTCCTCGCCGTATCTTGTATTAGTTTTTGTGTTTCTGTAAGTCTTAAATCCATCTCTCCTCCTTGACCTTTTATAATTTATTGCACATTGATCAAAGTTTGATTCCAAAGTCAAGACATTATTGCTACATTACCTTGAGGTGAAATAAAAAGAGGGGGTGCAATCACCCCCTCTTTTAGTTTATGCTTTTAGCTGTCAATGATTTTCTGAATATCCGGTGGATAATCTACTTTCTGCGGCAGGAATATAAGCTCAGCGTCAACGAATTCTCTCAGAACGAACAATTGTTGATATGTTGGACGAGGAGTCTCACCGGACATTTTAGATACATCTATGTCGAAACCACAGGCGTCTTTAACCTGATCTACCGTAACACCAGGATGTGTCGTATCCAGATACATGATTCCGTCATCACCGAAGCGGTATACGGCCATATTCGTAACAACGGCACAGGGGCCGCAATCAGCAAATGGTGTACCAGCCCATACCTCTTTTTTCGGTTTCCACTTTCCGTCTTTCCAGTCGGTGCAGTACCAGCCGGGGGTTGTTGTATAGTCATTCTTCTCGAGGAACCTTCTCTTTTCCTGAAGGATGATGTACGCAACCCTGCGTGACATTGATCCGATGTCGGAGTTCCCGCCACTGCCTGTGAAACGGTGTGTCGGACTATAGTAGTCACCGATAGAGGTAACATTAACTCCGCCATACTTGTCGATTGCCGCACCGCCTAAGAATCCAAGCGTTACAAATCCCTGCTGAAGGTAGTAACCGAAGGTATCCACCAGTCCGCCCAGGGTTGAACTCATGTTGGCGGCTCTCTGGTCGCACACCGACATGGGGACATGCATGGTCTTTCCATCACAGATGCCTGCTTCATAGATAAGCAGTGCCTGAGGCGCTACGGTCAGGTTTGCAGTCATAATACCGACCATGGGAAGTCCTGTTCCCGCGAAAACGATATCGTCATTCCGGACCTCGTGGGCAATGGCTATGGCCATCAATTCAGGAAGGATGAACTCTCCAGGTTTCGCCGGCTCATCAGGAATAAGATCAATTACTTCCATCAATTCTTCAATAGATTTACTCATTTTCGTTCCCCCTTTCTTTTAATAGCCGCTTCTTGCCACGGATAAAGGCGTCTTCACCCTGGGCGCCGGCTTCTGGCCTCTCAGGATCCTGGTGCTGTATCCGATAGTGCTGTCTGCCTTTAGTTCCATCATCCTCTTCGCACCCACCTTGATCATGAAATCTTCCCAGTCTTTCGGGCCGTATATCCATTCATCGATCCACTTTTTCATATCATCTTCATTCCTCGAGGCGGCGTCCATTCCGCGTAAGAACGGAGCGTCATAATCATAGTAGAAGGGTACGGCGCTCGGATAACCGCCATAGGGACATTCCACAATGGCGTCAACGGTGAAATAGGGAATCTGGTTGGCTTCAGGATTTTTCCTCAGCTCGGACTCAGGAACGAGTTCTTCGCAGGTTATTATGACTGTATCGCATGCGAAAACCATTTCCTTATCAAGTGTTCCGATACCTCTCCATCTTGCCGTACCCTTTTCGCCGCATTGTGCCACATGAATAAGGGCAATATCCGGCCTTGCGGCGGGTACCAGGTTGACCATCCCGTCATGGTAGAAGGGGTCTTCCATTTCGACAAATTTTTTATACGGTATTTTTGGATTGCTTCCATCACGAAGCCCCGCTCTTCCGAGGGCGTCATACTTGGGATCATAGAGATCTGATCCCAGGGGCGCGTAGTAGGGGATAAACGGAGCGCCGATCGCGCCGGCGAGGAACCTCATGGCCATGGCGCCGTGTGAGTAATCTTCAAGGATGACCTCACCCTTCTGATAACGTTTGTTAAGGTTGATGTCGAGTTTTCCCGCCATTTCGCCCCAGCCCATCCAGTCTGTCTCGTAGATCTTCATGGCGCCGACGGCATTTAAGAACCATGAACAGGCGCTTCCATGCCTGTCCAGAATATGAAATCCCTTTCTTCCCTGTCTGATCGCTTCCCACGTCAGGGCTACAGGATTCCTGTTCATAGCGGTAAAACCGCTGAAGGCTATAACCTGATCATCTTTTACGTACTTCTTTACCGCTTCCTCGAGCGATAAAACCTCCGCTCTTTTAGCACTTCCACGAATTCTGGGCATAATTCCCTCCTTTCAATATGTTAGTGTGGATTACAACTCCTTTGCCCAAATAAGTTGCTTAATTAATCTTCCTGAATGAATTGTCCCACCTCCTTTCTTTTTAGAATCAATGGGTGCCAGCATACACATATACCGGACTTTTTCATATTTTAGTTTTAGTCCGCAGATTACTCAGATTCCCACAATTTATGGGTTCGATTCTCCGAAATCTGCTTCGCTTACATACTTACATTATGAAATCGGCTGAAGGGTGCTCTGCAGTTTGCTGTAGCAGGATTCCATTTTCGCATATGCCTGTGCTACTCTACGCTGAATAGCTATATTGAATAAGATGTCAAGTGTCAAGGGAAAAAATGGGTCGAATCGATAATCTTACCCATCCTGGTGGCGTAGTCGATCTTTCGAGGTTTTCTTAATGCTGACTTCTTCGGTTAGCTTTTGCAAGAAGTCGGGAGATATGCCTTTTATAATATCTTCCAAATCAATTTCCAGGACTTCACAAAATCCGCGGGTAAATCCCTCGTAAAGGTGGATTAAACTGTCCACACCTCCGTCTTCCAGACCCATGATCGAGGCATCTTCGATCGTCATGGTGATAAATTCATCATCTCCCAATTGGATAGATGATTTTTTGAGATAAGTTACATATTCAGAAGGATCTATTATATCATTCTTCAGTAGAGAACTCAGTTGCACATAAACACAGTAACAATATTCCGCACGTTTCCTTATTTCTTTTTCAGAAAGCATACAAGAAGTCCCCTTTCATAGGGCATTAAAGAGTCTTTCACCCATTCTTGTTTTGTCAAAACAAAATACTTCCATACCGGGAACTATTGTTCTTACAGTTGGTATGCCGATTTCCGGTCTGGTCAGATCAACGGCAATGATCTTGTCAAAATCTCTGGCAATCAATTTGTCAATCGTGATCTTTATGTCCTGTAAGATATCATCGCTGTATTCTGCCTTTATTTCAGCAAGACCCTTCTGTTGGTAAGAGCAGAAACGATAATCATCTCCATTGTCTTCGGCGGCGACGTCATCAAGATAGGTCGGTCGAAAACTTTCAATTCCATGTTTTTGTATAAAAAGCCCTCTGGTTGTGGCAAGTTCCAGTAGCGCACGCGCCATGGCCACTTTCGGATCAAGATGGGCTCCGAAACCATCGATGGGAATCAATTTTTTATAAACCAGGTCATTGGAAAAAGCGGCAATAACCGGCACATCAATATCTGACGTAATATCTTTTGCTACAATTTCTATTTGAGCCTTTTGAAATTTTTCTACGATATTAATGATAAACTGATTATCGGTATGATCTTCTATAAACAGGGCTTCACGCGCGTTCCCTGTAAATTGTGTGAGGCTCCACGCATCTCTCTCAATGACTTCGGCTAATGCGTGAGATACCGCTTCCTCAATCGTATTACCTGCGGCGAGCCCGTTGGTATGAGTATTTAATAAAGATGGATTGTCCAGATGGTAGGGGTGGTATACGGTACATGCGGGGATCAGCATATCAGATTCAGTAACGAGATCAAATCCCCACACCCAGTGTAAATCCATATCATGATTATAACTGCTGAACCGGGGGATGATGAGTTCTTCCGGATTCAGTGTGTTATATTTTTTCCTTAAGGCATTGTAGCTCCCTTTTATGAGGTCTTTCATGTACTCATCTCTGAATTCAGAAGAATATCTTTCTGCTGATTCCATGGTCAGTGAAACCTGTGCCTGTATCCGGGATATGCCTTTCCCCGTGTGATCTGTCTTTGAATTGTCCGGCCTTACCCTGTGGCACGTAAAAACGGGTATTCCTAACCTGTCAAGATCGGTTGCATCACGAAACGCTTTCATCCCAAGGATTTCTTTCATGCCTTCGATAAATTTATGAGTTGCCTCGGGACTTTTGGAACGATGCGTTTCCAGAATATAAGTCTTTGGGCATTTATTCAGTATGATCTTTGCCATAGAACCTCTCCGGGAAATTTTGAATATTACGCGAAACTCATACTGTAAATTATATGGAAAGTAAAGTGTTGAATCTCATTCGGTACAGATTGACTTTTCACGGTTATCCATTTATGGTTGCTAATCGGTTGGCGTTTCTGGGAAAGGGAGAAAATAAAATGGAGTAATGGAGGATTGGATTATAAAGCCACAGAGCTTCAGCACTCCGATATCCCAGCATCTAATATTACGAATTTTTACGCTTGGAGGTAAATATGAAAATTTCCGTAAAAAAAGGGGAACTTAAAAACAGTTCGACTAAAGCCGTGGTTGTCGGCCATTTCGAAGACAATAAAAAACTCGAAGGAGCTGCTGCAACTCTGGATAAGAGTTGTGACGGCCTTATCAATGATTTGATCAAAGATGAAGTGTTTCAGGGAAAGCTCTTTGAAACGGGGGTTGTAAACACAAGAGGTCTGATCAAATCCAGTAGGGTAATTATTGTTGGACTGGGTAAAAGAGAAGAGTTTAACCTGGAAAAAGTGAGAGGTGCCTTTTCAAAGGCGGCCCGGGCGATACGAGACTTGAATATTAAAGATTTTTCCGCATCCCTTAATCTGGATAAAACTGATTTACCCATCGATAAAGTGGCGGGATCTGCTGTGGAGGGTGTATTGCTGGGTCTTTACCGGTTTACTCCGTTCAAGACTGTCGAGCGTGATCAGATCAAAGAAGTGAATGAGTTCGTTATCATGGAGACTAACACCGACTCATTGAAAGTAATAAAATCTGCTGTAAAGACTGGGGAGATTATCTCACGTGCCGTTAATTATACAAGGGATCTTGTTGCAGCACCGTCCAATGAAATGACACCATCAATCCTTGCTGATAAGGCTAAAAAAGCTGCCGGGAAAAGACCAGTTCATGTGAAAATTATTAATCAACCTGCCATGAAAAAACTTGGCATGAATGCATTGCTCGGTGTGGCCAGGGGAAGTAATGAACCGCCAAAATTAATTGTTATGGAATACAATGGCGGGGAAAAGGGAGAAAAACCGGTTGTCCTGGTGGGTAAGGGAATCACCTTTGACAGCGGCGGGATTTCCATAAAACCGTCGGATAGCATGGATGAAATGAAAACAGATATGTCAGGTGGCGCGGCGGTCATCGGTACACTTATGGCTTCAGCCGACCTGAAAATTCCCTTAAATATTGTAGGAATTATTCCGGCCACGGAAAATCTACCCGGCGGAAAGGCATATAAACCGGGTGATATTCTAAAATCCATGTCCGGTAAAACAATAGAAATCATGAATACCGATGCCGAGGGGAGGGTAGTTCTGGCCGATGCCTTTGAGTATGCAAACAAATATAAACCGGCTGCCATGGTTGATATAGCGACGTTGACCGGCGCCTGTATTATAGCCCTTGGCGATCTGATTGTCGGGATGATGGGGAAAGATGAAAAATTAAAGAATATGATAAAGGATGCCTCAGAGACTACCGGTGAAAAAGTATGGGAACTGCCGCTTCCGGAGGAGTATGATGAATTGATAAAAAGCGACGCGGCAGATTTCAAAAATACGGGGGGAAGGGCAGGCGGCGCCATTACAGCCGCTCTTTTTCTGAGTAAGTTCGTTGGTGACTATCCATGGGTGCACCTCGACATCGCTGGGCCCGCCTGGTTGAAGAAAGATAGACCTTATATAAATAAAGGCGCATCGGGTGTTGGTGTCAGACTTATGGTGGAGCTGTTGAGAAGTTGGCCTCGGTAGAATATTTAATCCACAGATTACACGGATTACTCTAATCACTGTTTACTGTAAACTATTACGATGGATCGAATACTTAAGATAAAAGGTTTAAGGACATATTTCGAGACAAGAAGCGGTACGGTCAAGGCTGTAGACGGTGTTGATCTGTCAGTCAATAAGGGTGATACTCTGGGTATTGTGGGAGAGTCCGGATGCGGAAAAACTGTTCTGGCCCTTTCAATAATGCGCCTGATACCTGTGCCGCCCGGCAGGATAATCTCGGGAAACATTCTTTTTGACGATATCGATCTCCTTCGTCTTGATGACGAGGAAATTCGAATGCTCCGGGGCAAAGATATCTCTATGATATTTCAGGAACCCATGAACTCTCTAAATCCTGTATTAAAAGTGGGGGAGCAGGTTTCCGAGGTTATCAGGCTTCACCAGGGGCTGTCGAAAAAAGACGCCATGGATCGTGCTCTGGAGATGTTCAGACTCGCAGGGATGCCTTCCCCGGAAGAGAGACTGGGAAATTATCCTCATCAGATGAGCGGTGGTATGCGGCAAAGGGTCATGATTGCCATGGCCCTTTCCTGCAACCCCAGGTTGATGCTTGCGGATGAGCCGACAACTGCGCTGGACGTGACTATTCAGGCTCAAATAGTAGACCTTATCAATAAACTGAAGGATGATGTTGGAACATCGGTGATTCTCATTACCCACGATCTGGGTATTGTTGCCGAGGCGGCTCAGTTTTCAGCGGTCATGTATGCGGGCAAGGTGGTGGAATATTCAAGCGTTGCGGAACTCTTTTCAGATCCTCTTCACCCTTATACGGTGGGCCTGATGGAATCTATACCGAAGCTGGATAAGACTGCTGATAGGGTGAAATATTTGAAAGTAATACCGGGGGTCGTGCCGAATTTGTATGAACTGCCCCCGGGATGCAGTTTTCAGGAAAGATGTCCCCACACCATGGAGATTTGCAGAGA
>CAZKGS010000067.1:3257-10843 GCA_964552105.1 uncultured Syntrophaceae bacterium | reverse complement strand
GATTGAAGAAAAAGTTCATAGGGCAAGGCAGCTCCTTTTTTATTTAACTATATAACGGCGTGCCCGACCAGCGGGCGCGGTTTTTAGCCCGTCTGCGTCCAGGCGCAGGTTAGACAAATCAATATATATTAAATATCGTAGGAAGAACCTTTAGTTCATGAAGTTCTTCTATGATTTCAAGGAGGCCCATGAACCATATAAACCAGAGAGCGCTAAACATGTGTCTTTTAAAAACTACCGGTTTTACGATATATTCTTCTGGTTCTGTTAGATAGGATATTTTTGGAAAAAATCTTGGTACTTTTTTAAAATACATTTCAAATTCATCTTTATGCAATTTTGCCAGTTCTGCTTCCTCACTTTTAATTACAAATGGATAATACGTCACAAAACCAATTAAAATAAGAAGTGGAATTAGAAAACTCTCAGAAGCAAATCCAACGCCCAGCGCACCGATAAGGCTGAAAAAATATAGCGGATTCCTACACATGGAATATGGACCTTGCGTAACCAAATGGTCTGTCTTGTAACCTGCAATATAGACAGAGCACCACAATCTGCCTAAAGAAGCGATACCAATCAGAACGGCACCCAAAAGAAACAGAACCGTGGTTACAATTGGTGCCTTATCTTCCCATAAGCTTCTGGAAACACAAATTAACACAACTAATAAAACAGCAAATATTTGAGAAATATGAATCCGCAATTTTTCAACCATCTGATATAATCCTTCGTGTCTAATCACCGCGGATCAGCCGCAAGAGGGGGTGGGCAAGCTTGCTTGCCTGCACGCGCTGCCGGCTGCATTCGCTGGTTGTGAGGCGCGAAGCGCCCTCGACAACCATATAATATGTTTATAGGTTGGAGCGCTATATTGTCAATTGCTTTTTATTAAATAAGGTTGAAGGCTTAAGATAACATGTCTTGTTTTTTGCGAATCTTGATGTTATTTTAAGTAGCATTTAATGGGAGAGTCCTTGCCCCGAACGATCTTTTCTCCAGGAGGTACTCCAGTTTGAATGAGAATATCATTCTGAGCCAGCTTGAGGAATTGGCCGGGAAGCTTGGGATACAAATCCGATATGAGACCATAAAGAAAGAGGATTTTTTAAATACAGGCGGTCTCTGCCGGCTAAAAGGAGAATATGTCTTCATTATAAACTCAAAGGCAACAACCAAAGATAAGATTCAAACCCTGGCAAGGGCGATAAAGCGTTTTGACCTTAACCATACTTACATTCGCCCCGCTCTCAGGGAATTTTTGGATAATTTTCCTGAATAAAAGTGAATAATGGGCCGATGAGGGCCTGTCTGCGTGCGGTAACGCACATGCAGGCATTGGCCCCAACAATTTCTCTGTCCTTTGACGTATCCATGCCACCCGCCCTTCCCTTTTTCCTTGATCCCCTATCCTTATTCCTTAGAAGTGGGGCCTGTTCCCCGAACAGGCCAATACGGGCTGATAGGAGACTTTCCCTTCTGAGTTCCGTTACAGGCTCTCATTATTTTTTTTCAATACTTGTAGACAAATTAATCCGGATATTCGTCTAATAGTGCAAAGACTCAAAAGCAGAAAGGAAAATGACATATGAGAAAGGTCGGTATGATAGGTGTGATTTTTATGATTATCTCAGGTCTTGTATTTACAGATGTGGCCTTTGCAGGCAGGGTCGGTAAAAGGCAGGTTCATCAGCAGAAAAGAATTTGTCAGGGTGTGAAAAGCGGTGAGCTTACAGGCCGTGAAACACGCAGGCTTGAAAGAGAACATACGTTTTCGACCATAAGCACCTCATCCCATGTGACATTTCTGGTAGAGAAAGCCAGGGGCGGAAGCAGAACTGCCTTTAACGAACTTGTGGATCTTTTTCAGAAAGATATTTTCCGAATGGTTTTCTACCGTACCCTGTCCCGCATGGACGCAGAGAATCTCACTCAGGACATTTTTATTCAGGCGTTTAAAAACCTATCCAGGCTCAAGACGCCTGACTGGTTTAGAAGCTGGCTTTTCAGCATTTCCCTTAATCGGATACGTGATTTTCATCGGAAGAAGAGATTTATGACCTTGTTTGGATTTTCCACCGGGGGCGGAACTTGATCAATCTGATGCCGAAATTCATGAAAATCCTGATGCACTGGGTGTGCAGGGTATGCCTCTGGGTAAATGGTGGCACAATCCGCAGGTTTCCAAACAGATGAACCTGAACAAGGACGAAATCCGCAGGCTGGATGAAAGTTTTATTGACAGCCGGCGTAAACTCATTGACCTGAAAAGCAAACTGGAAAGACAACGCTTTGAACTCGAGAATCTACTTGAAAGGGAGACACTGAACGAGGCTGCAGCTATGGAACAGTTCAAGAGGGTGGAAAGTGCAAGAAACCGCCTTGCCACTGAACGTTTCAGCTTTTTGATACAGGTGAGAAAAATTCTCGGCTTTGAACGTTACCAGAATCTCAAAATGTTATTTGATAGATTTCGTCATCAAAAGAGACGACAAATGACGGAACGTCCCGTGCAAAAGAAATAGACTAAAATGCCCCCTCTCCCTTGAAGGGAGAGGGTTGGGTTGGGTCTGCCCTGGCGCGAATAGGTTCGAATATAGCGTAATGTATCGAATTAACTCTATATTATCTTTAATACATGCAAGCATCAATGCTAGGCAGGGGACAGGGGTGAGGGTGAATACAAGGTTATTTCAGCTACTTACATCCCCTTCCTCCTTATTCCCTCCCGGCAGGTCATTCCTTAATATCGTACATATCTTTTAATCCAGTCGCAGTATGCCCGCTTCGTGTGGATCAAGTAGAGGCGTAACCGCATAATATCACCTGTTTCGTGAAGCATTTATATTTTTTTAATGTTGACGGCTGTTTCTATACTTTGTTAAAATCCCTATATTTTATGATTTAAGAGAAACTGTTCTGAAACAAGGTGAGTTTTTTCAATCAGGATAATGTGCCGTGCCTCCGTTAGACAACATTCTCATTCTCATCATCACTGCAGCAGCCGCTTTTCTTTTCATAACCGAAAAGTTACGTGTCGACGTCACCGCTATGTGCGTCCTTGTTGCGCTCCTCATTTTTCAGCTGATCAAATCCGATCAGGCATTGTACGGATTTGCCAATACGGCAACGGCGACGGTAGCCGCCATGTTCGTGCTGAGTGCAGGATTGGTACGCACGGGCCTCGTCGAATGGCTGGCCCGGCATCTTGACAGGATCGCCGGCAAGGGTGAACGGAGGTTAATTGTCGTGCTATGCATAACAGTGGCGGCACTCTCGGCGTTCATTGTGAATACGGCAACGGTGGCCATACTGATACCGGTAGCGGTCATCCTCTCGAAAGCACGGAAGATTGCCCCTTCCCGAGTATTGATACCCCTCTCCTTCGCGAGCCAGTTTGGCGGCGTCTGTACCCTGGTGGGAACATCCACGAATATCCTAGTCAATTCAATGGCTGTGGCAGACGGCCTTGAACCTTTTCATTTGTTTGAATTCGCACCACTGGGAATCGTTTTGACGATTATCGGAGTCCTTTACCTGACCGTCTTTTCACGGATATTGATACCGAAGCGAAAGGGTGTGGACGAACAGATCGATAAATACAGGCTCGCCGATTACCTGGCGGAGATGAGGGTCACAAGCGAGTCACCCCTCATCGACAAACGGTGGGTAGATGCAAAGAAGAAAGACCTGAAAGATATTGATCTTATAAAAATCATAAGGGGCGACAAAGCCACATGGCGGGCGTCGGCCACAAAAATCAGAGAAGATGACTATCTGCTCCTTCACGGAGATGCAGACGAGTTGATCAAAATGAAAGACAACTATGGCCTCGAAACGAGAGCAGATACTGTAATCACCGATCAGAAACTCCAGTCGGATGAGATCGAACTTATCGAGGCGCTGGTTCCACCGCGGTCACGTTTGATCGGTCGAACGCTCCGTGGAGCCGATTACATACGACGTTTCGGCTGCGTGACCCTGGCCATACAGCGACGCGGCAATGTACTCCGTGACCGTCTTGTCGATATCAATTTCGATGATGGTGATACCCTGCTCCTGCAATGTGATAGAGATTCAGTACAACGAATCATGCAATCGACCGATTTGATCGTCACCAATGAACTGACAGAACTTCATCTCAGAAAAGATCGGGCAATCACGGCACTGGCGATTTTAATCTCATTCATACTCCTTGCCGCATTTAACATTGTACCGATCCTCAGCGCAGCATTGATCGGCGCAGTCGCCATGGTGATCGGTCGCTGCATCACCATTGAAGAGGCCTACAAAGCGATAGACTGGAAAATTATTTTTCTCCTGGGAGGCATCCTCCCCCTTGGTCTCGCCATGCAGCAAACAGGAACCGCTGAATGGTTCGCCAGAACGGTTATGAAACCCCTTCTTGAAATGGGCCCCCTCGTCGTGCTGGCTTGTCTTTACCTGATAACCGCAGGGCTGACCGAAATGATGTCGAACAATGCTTCAGCAATTTTGCTCGTACCCATTGCACTTTCCGCCGCAGAAATAATGGGAGTAAGTGCCCGACCCTTTCTGATCGCCATTACGTTTGCCGCCTCGACGAGCTTCGCCACACCCATCGGTTACCAGACCAATACCATGATCTATGCGCCCGGAGGGTATCAATTCTCCGACTATGCCCGCATTGGTGTGCCCCTGAACATCCTGTTCTGGATCACCACCGTGTTACTTGCACCGGTCATATGGCCGTTTTAAATGGAGGAATGATAGAAACGGAGTCATGCCATGACCTTTCAGATCGCTCTCGTGCTGCTGATACTTGCCATAACGGTGTTTCTTTTTGTCAGCGAGCTCCTGCGAGTCGATATTGTGGCCATCATTGTGATGGTGAGCCTCCCCTGGCTGGGGCTCATCAAACCGGCTGAGGCATTTTCAGGACTCGCCAGTAATGCCGTGGTTGCAGTTATTGCTGTGATGATTCTCGGTTATGGTGTTGACCGTTCCGGTGCGATGAACCGGATCATACAACTCATCGTCTCGGCGGCCAAATCAGATCAAAAACGCCTGACCGGCCTGGTATCCTTAACAGCCGGACTGATTTCCGCATTCATGCAAAATATCGGGGCAGCCGCTCTTTTCCTTCCCGCCATGTTGAGAGTTGCCAAACGCACAGGAATACCCGCATCACGGCTGCTGATGCCAATGGGTTTTGCAGTCATACTGGGCGGCAATCTGAGCATGGTCGGTTCGACCCCGCTCCTTATTCTGAATGATCTCTTACGGCAGGGAGGACATCAGGAATTCGGTCTTTTCAGCGTCACGCCTGCCGGGATAGCCCTTCTTTCCGCCGGGCTGTTGTATTTCCTGCTTTTCGGTAAATTTGTCCTTCCCGGAACAAGAGGAAAGGAAGAAAAAACCAAAAGCATCCAGCAGCGCCTTATCGAAAGATGGAGTCTTCCGACTACCATCTACCAGTGCATCATTACATCGAAGAGTCCGCTGGTGGGAAAAACGAGAGAAGAGGCAGAATTATGGACGAAACACAGGCTGAATCTACTCGCTCTCGCTGATGGAGATGATGTACTGCACGCTCCGTGGCGGCATACTCCGTTTGCAGCGGGTCAGAAGCTGGCGCTTCTTGGTAATCAAACCGATCTTATACGCTTCGTTTCAGAGTATGAATTGATGTTCAGAAAGGACGTGAAACCCTTTGAACATCTCG
Source organism: uncultured Syntrophaceae bacterium (assembly GCA_964552105.1). Taxonomy (GTDB): domain Bacteria; phylum Desulfobacterota; class Syntrophia; order Syntrophales; family UBA6807; genus CAZGAK01. The sequence continues at coordinate 5,139 of CAZKGS010000067.1, read as the reverse complement.
AGACGGCCGGCCATGCCGGTTTTGCAGAATTAATAATCCCCGTCAGGTCACCGGTTATAGGGAAAACATTGATAGAAATAGCACTCCGCAAGACATATGGCGTCGAACCGGTCATGCTCCTCAGCGGTGAGGGGGAAAAGCGGGGGGATTTCTCGGATCAGGTACTCCAACCAGGCAATGCTATTATCGTTCACGGCAGATGGGAACAGATCAAGGCAATGGCCGACAATACAAATTTCGTCCTCGTTACACCGGTTGAAGCAGCAGAGGCAACTGGAGAATCAAGACCGATCGCTGCCACTCTGTGCTTCGCAGGGGCCATCATGCTTGCTCTGATCGGATTCCCTATCTCTCTCGGCCTTCTGACGGGAGCCCTGGCAATGATTCTCCTCAGAATTATACCGATTGATGAAGCATACAGGGCCATTGACTGGAAAACAGTATTTTTACTGGCAGGATTGATCCCCCTCGGTGTTGCCATGGATCATACCGGTGCTGCCGCTTATATCGCTTCACAAATGCTGCATCTACTCGAAGGAACGCATGCAATTGTTATCCTTTTTGCCGTCGGCCTCCTTGCCACAATGCTTTCTCTTTTCATGACGAATGTGGCTGCCACGGTTTTACTCGTTCCCCTCGTCATGATCATGGGGAATGTGTCCGGACTTGACCCTCGCGGTCTTGCACTTCTTGTCGCCCTCTGTGCATCGAATACCTTCGTTCTCCCCACGCATCAGGTCAACGCATTGCTCATGTCGCCGGGAAGGTACAACAATGCGGATTATATACGAGCGGGAGGTATCATGACGATCATTTTCCTTACAATATCGGTAATTTTTATTTATCTAACATACATTTGATTTACATCAGATCTACTCTATCACCAAAGGTCCCGCGGTAATTAATCCATGTAATTTTGTTCTAAGAGTCATATCTGTAGTGCCATACACAAATCTGCAGGCACTCCCTTCATGAGTGAAAAGAAATACTCGCAAATAGGAAACGTTTATTCTATTGTTTGGTGGTCGGCTATTGAAAACGGTATTGACGAGCGGACATGCAAGTCGCTCTGCGGATAGGGAATTTCAATATTGTTCGCTCGGAATTTACGGACAATTTCACAGTTTATTTCAGATCGAATTAAGGGATGTTGCTTGGGATCTGCAATCCAGCACCGTAATTGCATATTCCAGGACGAATCTCCAAATTCGACGAAGTTAACAGCTGGTTCCGGAAATTTCAAAACATGGTCACTCTCATCGGCTACCTCCTTCAGACAGCGGAGAACCGTATCAAGATCAGAGTTATAGGAAACACCTACATTAATATCGAGCCTTATTTTTTTCTCACCGTGTGACCAGTTGGTTACTTTCTCAGAGATGAACTCTGAATTCGGTACAATAATATCGATATTATTTACCGTCCGGATTGTTGTCGAACGAATATTTATCTCAATGACATCCCCCTCGGCATCACCAACCGTAACGCGATCGCCTACTGCTACAGGTCTCTCGAATAATAGAATCAAACCGGCAATAAAGTTTGATGTAATGTTTTGAAGCCCAAATCCGATTCCCACCGAGAGAAGACCAAAAATGACGGCAAGTCCGGTCAAGTTTATGCCAATAAACTGAAAAGCTAATGCGGCACCTATTATGACGAGCGTATAATAAACGACTCGTTCCAGGTTGTATCTCGTACCCTCTTCGATATGTAATTGCGAGAGCACTTTTAATCCCAGTGTTTTTGTTACCCATCGAGACAACAAGACAAAAATAATGAAAAAAGACAGTAATAGAATCAGAGACATCAACGTTACCGGAGTCTGACCAAATACTTTCCGTATAAATTCAAGAATATTGAATTCAGCCATAATCACCTT
>CAZKGS010000067.1:0-3157 GCA_964552105.1 uncultured Syntrophaceae bacterium | reverse complement strand
GACCAAATACTTTCCGTATAAATTCAAGAATATTGAATTCAGCCATAATCACCTTCCTTGTCTGCTCGTTTAAAAGATCATCTCTTCATATATACAAATAAATATGATATAATTATACATCCAAACGTAGTGGGTGTAAAGCGGAGAGCACTGCCACGGCTTAAAACTTTACAATGAATTACAGCATACGCTATCTTGTGCTCTCATCGCTTTCATTTCATGTCCTACATGTTGTATTTAAAGGTAAAGAATGAGTAACTACTGTTTAAAATCTTACATGATACCCATGAAAAATATTGACAACGTTGGAGTTCTTTCTTACAGATATATGCATCAAACCTTTTCAATATATGACGCAGTGAGGGCCAGGCCTTTACTATTGACTGGCAGTGGCTATATCTTTTGGTTAATAGTAAAGGTCTGATCCCCAACTGCTATTCAGCCGTCAACGCCAAAAAAGTAATTCGATCATTAGTTATAAATCTTCAGCCCTGATGAAGTCGATGGCATTTCTAAAAATAAAGAGCCCCATTCCCTCTTCGGGCAGTCTTGTCCCGAAGATTGGTAATCTCCTTTAATATCATTGCTTTGATGTTTCGCTATATTTCCCCTTCTCCTCCACGTTCAGAAGGAGAGTATCCAGTGGGCTCACCGGCGCTTTTGACATATTCCTGAGGACGTGGGTATAAATCATGGTAGTTTCGACATTCTTATGCCCTAAAAGCTCCTGAACCTCACGGATGTTAACACCGTTCATCAACAGGTGAGTGGCAAAACTGTGACGCAGGGTATGGACGCTGGCATGCTTCACGATTCCGGCTTTCCTTACCGCCCCGGCCACTATTTTCTGAATTGAACTGGGGCTGACGTGGTGACGGCGAACCTTGCCGGACCGGGGATCAACGGAAAGAGATGCGGCTGGAAAGACATACTGCCATCCCCATTCTCCGGCTGCGTTCGGATATTTGCGGTCGAGAGCTTCCGGCAGATATACCAACCTTAAAACATAAAACGATTTAGGTAAACTTTCAAGAATAGTGATTGGACTTATTTATAAATTCGTGTATGAATACAATATGTTTGTTAGATGAGTTTTTCATCTGGCGGGAAAATTAAGTAATATTTATATTAATTGTTGCCGCCGCGCTGCGCGCGACGGCAACGGCGGAACAAAGCTATCGCTTGATCACTTTGTTGCCGCTGTTCCGAGAATAAAGCATGAATATGAGACAGGGCTTCGCGCTAATAGTTGCCTGCTTGCTGATTCGCGCTGCGGCAACAAATCGCTCAAGCTGATTCCGCATAACCCGCTCCGCTCTGCCAAGGCAGGCTCCGCTTATTATACGGAATCCGCTTAGCTCCGCCGTTATCTTTCGCATAATTTTACTTGCATACACACAATTATAGCTATAAGGTGTATAAAAAATGCAAGGGAGGTGTTCAATGAAACGTACAAATATTGTGATAGATGATAAACTTGTGGAAGATTGCTTAAGAGCAACCGGAATAAAAACTCGCAAAGCTCTGATTGATCATGCATTACGTGAGTTGTACCGTCATGAATCTCAAACTAAAATTCTTGAACTCAAAGGCAAAATTAATTGGGAGGGTGATCTTAACGAGTGGCGGCAAGGTCGAGATATATGATAATCCTTGTTGATACGACAGTATGGATTGATTTCTTTGCAGCACGATCGTTACCGCATGTGGCGGTTTTAGAGGATCTTATTGAATACAGAGAAGATATTTGTACCTGTGGAATCGTTTTAACAGAGGTACTTCAAGGCATTCGAAAAGACACTGAATTTAAAAAAACAAGAGACTTGTTCAATACTTTAATTTGGTTTCCAATGCCCTATACCGTCTTTTTACGTTCTGCAGAAATTTACCGAAAATTACGTAAAAAAGGTATAACTATCCGAAAACCCTTAGACTGCATGATTGCCTCAACTGCCATCGAAAATGATATACCGCTCCTACACAATGATAAGGATTTTCAGCCTATTGAGAAGCATTGCGGTTTAAAAGTGCTGTCATTAAATGAAAAAAGATAACCACAAAATGCAGGCGACCCAAAAAGCCGCGCGAGTTTTTTGTATCTATATATTCTTTTAAAGTCTCAGATGGTTCGATGATTACCAATTTTTTGAACGGCTTTTTGGTCGCCTGATTTTAACCGTTATATGGATTGAAATGATAAATGGCAAATTCTGATTGTAAACTCATTATATTTTTAGCGATACATTAGCACAAATCTAATAAATGATAGAAAAAAACAAAATTCGTCTTAGATTTTATTTAGCAGCGTTCGCTGTTCTGTTATCATTCGGTATCATAGGATTCATGTTCATAGAAAATATGTCGTTAACGGATGCGATCTATTTTTCCATTGTAACGATGGCTACTGTGGGTTACGGCGATATCCATCCTCAAACCGACATCGGAAAAATTTTGACTCTGATAATTATTATCGGCGGAGTTGGGACTTTTCTCGGCGTGATAGCCAGTATTACAGATTTATTTGTCAATCGCCGTGAAGAGTCACTCAGGCGACAGAAACTTGATATGGTAACAGGACTGTTTTTCAGTGAAATGGGTAACGAACTCCTGAAACGCTTTACACGGCTTGACCCTGAAGCTAAAACTTTGCAAAGTGTTCTCAAACTTTCGGAAGAATGGAAAGATGAAGATTTTGATAAAGCATACACGGTTTTGAAACAACACCGCCTTATAATAGATTCCCGTCGCGCTGATATTCTTACCCTGCTGGAATACCTGCAAAACAGGGCCGATTTGCTTTTGAGGCTTATTGAAAATCCGATCATTCAGGAGCATGAGAATTTTTCTGAATTACTCCGCGCCGTATTTCATCTTCGTGATGAACTGTTGAATCGTTCTGACTTATTTAAATTACCTGATTCTGACCGTAAACATCTCGAAGGTGACATTGTTCGAGTATATAACTTATTGATATTTGAATGGTTGCGTTACATGCGTTATTTGAAAAAGAGTTACGGATATCTTTTCTCCTTAGCAATGCGTATAAACCCTTTTGATCCGGAGGCAGATGCTGTTGTGAAAAACTCCTGAAATCGGATATCAATACTTTTAAAGAATCTACTTCTAATATTGTTGTTAATACTCAGATGCTTCGAAA
>CAZKGS010000066.1:7556-10902 GCA_964552105.1 uncultured Syntrophaceae bacterium | reverse complement strand
AGTATTTCCAGCTGAATATAAAATTGCCGGATTTGAAAGTCGGGATTTTTTTGACAGGATTTATGTCCATGATATTGTCACCCAATATGTCACATCATTATGAATATATTACAATGAGTTGCATGTTGGGTATCATAATAAATGTCAACGCTATTGTCAACTTAATTATTCAATCGGTTGCTATCTAAAGGAGGGAATGACATCCAGCGCATTGTTTGTAATCTGGTCAACAATGGCCTGAAGCCAGGTGGAGCCTGTTAATGTCGCGCCGTCATCCAATGACTGAATGGTGTTTATATAACCTGTATCTTCTTCTTTCAATCTACCCTGGATGATCTGAATAAAGGAGTCTCTCTCCTTCAGGGCGATAGTCTCTTCCATTTTTCCTGTAAAGCATTCTTTAATGCCTGGCCAGTTAGTCATGAATTCCTTTTTTTGCATGAGCAGTTTTTCTCCGGTTTCGCCTTTGAGAATTTTCCTGCCAATTTCAATTGACATTTCCATTTTTTCAGAAACGGCTTCAAACCGTTTTAACCGTTCCTCGATGGCCATCTCCAGTTTTTCGACTGCTCCTTCATATAATTCAGGGCCAAATTCCTGTAATTGGAAAAAGGGAAGGCGGACATGGATATACCACTGCTTCAGGGCGAGAAGATTGGCCAGATAGGAGATGTTATTGTAGACTCTATTTTTGATATTTCCATAAAAACCCGGGTAAAGTTCTTTTTCATAAGTTTCATCTTTACTCCCGCCTAAAAGTTTACCCCCTTCAGGGCAATCCCTCCGGCAGACTGTTCCCGCCGCTATAACCGTGCCATAACCTATCCTTGCAGGGCCGACCAACCCTCCCTGACCACCGAGAAAAACAGGGGGTTGATTGAGCATAACTCCTCCGGGCACATCTCCTATTAGGGATGCCGTTGCCTTATCCTGATTGGGCGTATAATTAAAATGGATGTAAGAGCTTCCCACCTCGCTGTGGTTCTTGCGGCTGGTGCCTCCGGCCATGAAACAGTCACAGAAATTGATCAGGCTCCCCAGCGTTACGAAGGGAAAAAGGATAGTCTGTTTCAGACCAACCGTATGACTTCCGTTGGCTTCTTCTTCAAGGATGCAGCCCTCTCGTACCTGGGCCCCGCAAGCCATATTAGACTTATCCAGGAATACGGACTCTTTGAAAAACCCTCCCTTCAGTTCAACTTCGGGGCCAAGTTGACAGTTAACGATGACAACAGGCGCTTCATGTCCCAGTTTAGTTCCTGACGAAACAAGTGTTTTCTCACCGTAGATCCTGGTTCCGCTATAGAGGACAATTCCATCACTGGAAATTCTATCTATATCCACCTCTTCTCCTATTTCCACAGAATAGGGATTGGGTATTTTAACACCTTTCTCCATTAATTGAATAACCTTATTCGACAGATTGTATCCTTCAACCATTTTGCATATTCCTTTCGCTTGTCTTACATTCTTTTGTTTTCCATCTCCGCCTTTTTCATAGTAATCAATATAGCCGTAAGGGCTGCCTGGGTCATTCCCGGTATCCGCTGGGCCTGTCCGATGGATACGGGTACAATAGCGTTCAGTTTCATTTTCAGCTCATTGGAAAGCCCGGGGATGGCATTGTAATCCATTTCCGAGGGGATTTTTTTTACTTCCAAGCTCTTAAATTTTTGAACCGACTTGGACTGCCTCTTGATATACCCTTCGTATTTTGCCTCAATTTCAATTTGTCTCTTTACCACCCTGTCCCGGATTTCTTCCCAGCCATCGAAGGCCTTCAGATCATCGTACGTGAGTTCGGGCCTTTTTAAAAACTGGTAGAAGGTAGTTGGATTCTTAATCGGGGCTGTGTTCATTTCAGACAGGATCTGGTTGACATCAGATACGGGGTAGATCTTTTTTGAAGATAGTTTTTGAATTCCCGATTCAATCTGGCGTATTTTTTCTTTTAGGTCGTTATAATCATCATGCGAAATCAGTCCAAACTCATAACCTTTGCCCATGAGCCTTATAGTGGCGTTGTCCTCCCTTAACATGAGACGGTATTCAGCCCTGGAGGTAAACATCCTGTATGGTTCATCGACACCCCTTGTGATCAGATCATCAATAAGAACCCCCATATACGCTTCGGAACGATCAAGGATAAAGGGTTCCTTTTTCTGGACAGCCAGGGCCGCATTAATTCCGGCCCACATCCCCTGACCGGCGGCCTCTTCATAGCCGGAAGTGCCGTTGATCTGACCGGCAAGATAGAGACCCTTTATGATTTTTGTTTCGAGGGTATGTTTGAGCTGAGTCGGCTGGACAAAGTCATATTCTATGGCATAAGCACTGCGCATGATTTCCGCTTCCTCAAGGCCGGGAACCGAATGAACCAGTTTTTCCTGAAGTTCCAGGGGAAGGCTGTTTCCCAGGCCTTTGGCATAAATCTCTTCCGTTTCGAGACCCTCGAATTCAAGAACGACAGGGTGTTTCTCTTTATCGGCAAACCGCATCACCTTGTCTTCCAGCGACGGGCAGTAACGGGCGCTGACCCCTTTTATCGCACCGGAATAGAGGGGCGATTGCAGGATATTGTCTCGAATCAATTCATGAGTTGCCCCTGTTGTGGAACCGAAATAGGAGGGGAGTCTTTCTTCACGCAGTTTTTTCGTTGTATAGGAAAACGGTTGCGGATCGGGATCGCTGTCCTGTCTTTCAAGAACTGAAAAATCAATGGATGAGGCACGCAGTCTGGGAGGTGTTCCTGTCTTCATACGCCCCATCTCGAACCCCAGTTTTTTGAGAGAATCAGCCAGACAGATGGAAGCGATTTCTCCTGCCCTGCCGGCTGACTGGCGGGAAATACCTACATGAACCAGGCCGTTCAGAAAAGTCCCCGTTGTCAGGATAACGGTTTTCCCTCGGTAAAAGAATCCCGTGTTGTCAATGACTCCGGTAATTTTTCCTCCTTCAATGGCGAGTTCATCAACAAGGGCCTGTCTGACGTAGAGATGTTTCTCCTTTTCCACGACTTCCTTCATGGCAAGCCTGTAAAGCTGCTTATCGCACTGAACCCGGGAAGATTGAACAGCAGGTCCTTTAGACCTGTTCAAGAGACGGAAATGGCAGGCTGTTTTATCGGCGATTTTCGCCATTTCACCGCCGAGGGCATCGATCTCCTTCACCAACTGGCCCTTTGCGAGACCGCCGATAGCGGGATTGCAGGACATCAAGGCAATCGAATCAAGATTGATGTTGAAAAGAAGCGTTTCACATCCCATTCGCGCCGTGGCAAGAGCCGCTTCACACCCGGCATGTCCTGCCCCGACAACTATGACATCAAATTCTTTTGGCAGACTCA
>CAZKGS010000066.1:2728-7456 GCA_964552105.1 uncultured Syntrophaceae bacterium | reverse complement strand
TTGATGCCGTAAAGAGAACTGCGGGGAAAAATATCAACATCTGTGTACATATAATCGTCGGTCTTCCGGGAGAGACCCGCGAAGATATCCTTGAGACGGCAAGAGTCGTGGCTTCTCTGCCGATTAATGGAATAAAAATCCATCTTCTCCTGGCCCTGGAAGGCACCGCCCTTGGTAATCTTTATAAAGAAGGCAAAATCCAGATGATAACGAAGGAAGAATATGTAAATACCGTTTGCGACATTCTTGAGATATTACCCCCCAAAATGGTTGTTCAAAGACTTACGGCAGATGGTTACAGAGACATATACCTTGCTCCCGAGTGGGGAAAAAACAAGATGGATGTCCTCAATTCCATCGACAAAGAACTGGAAAAGAGAGACTCATGGCAGGGTATAAAGTTTAACCTGTAAACGGTCAGGTTTGCCCCAATACTGTCCGGTATGAATGTTGCTTTTCCCTGTAGGGCCCGTTCCCCGAACGGGCCGATATCACCGGGCCGATGAGGGCATCGGCCCCTACAAAGAACCTATTTACCCGAGCCGCCATTACCGGAACCACTACCACCACCTGATCCTCCACCGCTGCCGGAACCACCTTCGCCACCTGCACCGGGTCCACCACCTTTGCCATGAGAACCGACATTGCCGGGATTCCCCCCACGACTAATCTGTGCTGAGAAGCTCTTAGCAAGGTTTTCGACATTAGAATATCGCGATCGGGTATTAAACATATTTCTTGTTTGCTCCATTTCTTTCACATTGTATCTGTTCCTGAGCGCCTGAACGATCACCCCGGATGTTGCTTCTGAAGAAACTCCGAGACGGGCCATCTCTCTTGCAGTTTTGAATGTCTCTTCGGCAAGTTCACATGTCTGATCTTGTTTCATATCGCGCGTTCTTTCCCGCAACCTGTCCATAATAGCATCCATATCCTTTTCTTTTAACCCTGCCGAGAGACTCTCCGCCATAGTTTTCCCCATTCTGCGTACCCGATTCTCTTCTTGTGTTAACTCTTTGGCTCGTTGATATGAGAAGGCAAAACGGGACCTTACCGCTTCCATTGCCTTTACAATATTCCTGGCCTGTGCTCCTTTTGCGATACCTTCGTATGCCTTGTTCATAATCGGTCCTACGGGTAATTTCTCCTTATGAGCCCTCATAATAATCTCATGGGCTCTCAGTGTTGTTTGCTGACTGAATTGATTATGAATCATGTGACGAGTCATCTTGATAACGTCGTCACTATTCACACCGGTATTGATCAGTTGTCTTGCACTCACCTTTATCTGTTCGGTAGCCATATTAGATAAGCCTCTATCCACCTCATCTGCGAATGCCACAGAAGACAAACAGCAGAAGGCACAGAATATAATCAGTAGCTTTTTCATCTTTTTCTCCTTGTTTTGTTTTTATTTATAAACGAAGAACGGGAGGAAAAGTTACATACGGGGAACAAATAAACAGTTCTCCGAACCGAAATCGTCTTTTTCCTTATATTGACACGAAGGAACATACGCCGTTCCATTTATTATGTAGAAATACCGAAACTCAACATTTGCCGGGACAGTTACTTCCCATGTTTTTCGGCCTACCAGTTTTGCCTCGTGCATTTCATATCCGTCTACAGAGGACGCAAAATAAACAATTTCAGCATCTTGATTCTTGAGATAAATATGAACCGTATCATTGTTTACCTTATAGTAATGACATGAACATCCCGCCAGAAATATAATGATACAACAACTAATGAGAAAGATTCGACTTTTCATGTCTTTTTCCTGATTGACAAAATTGAATTTTCTCCTCCAAAATCATCCTGTTCCCGCATCCGGGCCGTCGGATCAGCAAACCTTTCACTGCCATCAAGGATATAGGTAAAACGATGTTCACCATCGGCTATGTTAAGTGAAATTTCCCAGTAACCGCTCCCATCTATCTTTTCCATGGGTACCCTTTTCCACCCGGTAAAGCTTCCCACAACCTCCACGTTGGACACATCAGGATGATAAATAACAAATCGATATGGTATGTTTGTGTGTCCCTTCACAGGCATAAACAAGTAGAGTATGAACACAGTCAGTACGGCCGCCGCTGCTACCATACCCATAGGACGAAAAAGGGAAATCCCGGATCTTTTCCTCGTCTTGAGCGTAAGTGGCGGAATCCGTTCCATCACGTCGGAACGTATGGTTTTTTCCTGGTTCAACAGTTCAATGCTTTCATCCTTATAGGCTTCGTCTGCATGAACATGTTCAACAAATTGGATCTTTTCATCAAGACTCAATTCGTTATCGATGAACATGCTGATTAAATATTCTTTCATATATCACCCTCCTCGAGGATTCTTTTCAGTTTGATGCGCGCTCGATGAACCTTAACTTTAACGTTTGCTTCACTAATACCGACTATTGATGCAATCTGACGGTATGATAAGTCGCCGCTGGCAACAAGGTTGAGGATATCCTTTTCATCCTTTTCGAGCCCCCGAAAACCTGAAAGGACACGGCGGTATTCTTCGCGAACCATAAAACCATGTTCCAGATTACTGGAATCATCTCTATATTCTTCCCGAACGGGTTCACGACCTCGCATTCTTCGTTTATGGTCAATAAGGGCATTGCGTGCTATCGTGTACAGGAGAGAAAGGCTTTGATTTTCCTGCCCATAGTGTTCAAGATAACGGGTGTAGCTTTCCTGCACAATGTCACGGGAAAGGTCATAATCTCCGGCAGTCATGCGCATCAGATAAGAAAATATCTTACCTTTATGGTCCTCATAAAATTCCATATATTTATCCACGTTGTTCTAATAACGTTTCATCTATATAATCGTTACAATACATAAATTATTTTCGTTTTTTAAGAAAAACAATGAGGCGGGCTGGAAGAATCAGCAACAGATATGCAACGAACTATTTATGAGACCGATTTAATCTTCCTGTTTGGTCCTTTTTATTTTCAGCCATTTTTCAAGACGCTCTTTGATGACCTTCTCATATCCCCTGTCCGTGGGGGTATAGTAGGTTTGACCTCTCAGTTTTTCAGGCAAATATTCCTGAGGGATGTAGGCATCTGCATGGTTATGTGCATATTTGTAATCTTTTCCGTAGCCAAGATTTTTCATTAATCCTGTTGGTGCATTGCGTATGTGTAGCGGAACCGGAAGGGTGCCGGTTTTATGAATGGCCTGTTTTACTTTTCCGAAACCCGCATAGAGGGCGTTGCTCTTTGGTGCGGTAGCGAGATAAACCGCGGCCTGTGCAAGGGCAAGTTCTCCCTCCGGAAGTCCTATAAACTGGAAGGCCTGCATGGCGGATAGAGCCACAGAAAGAGCCTGAGGGTCGGCATTCCCGACGTCTTCTGAAGCGAATCTTACCATTCGGCGGGCAAGATAAAGTGGATCCTCACCGGCCTCGAGCATGCGGCCCAACCAGTACATTGCAGCATCGGGATCACTTCCCCTGAGGCTCTTGTGAAATGCGGATATCAGATTGTAATGTTCTTCACCACCTTTATCATACTGGAGGGCTTTTTTCTCCAGGGCTCTTTCAACCACCCCTTTCGTGATTTTTGTGGCGGTCCCATTTTTTTTGTGAACTAAAGACGTTACTGCCTCCAGGTTGTTCAGTGCTGTCCTGGCATCTCCATCAGCGACCCAGACGATATGTTTCAGGGCATCCTCCTCGATTTCCAGAGATAGTGCCCCAATCCCTTTTGACTTATCATTAAGGGCTCTTTCGAGTACCGATGACAGGTCTTCATCAGAATATGGTTTCAATACCATCACCCGCACTCTGGACAGAAGGGGAGCGATAACTTCAAATGAGGGATTTTCTGTAGTTGCGCCAATTAAGGTAATGAGCCCGCTTTCTACATGGGGAAGGAAGGCGTCCTGCTGGGCCTTATTGAAACGGTGAATTTCATCGACAAAGAGGATAGTTCTTTTTTGATGATAGCGAAGCTGTGCCTTTGCCTCATCGACAACGGCCCTGATTTCCTTAACTCCGGAAAGTACAGCGGAAAATGTTTCAAAGTGGGACTTTGTCTCACTGGCTATGATGCGTGCCAGGGTTGTCTTGCCGGAACCCGGCGGCCCCCAGAAAATTACAGAGAAAAGATTATCATCTTCTATGGCGCGGCGGAGCAAACTTCCCTTGGCAAGGAGATGGGCCTGACCCACAAATTCCTTAAGGGTTTCCGGCCTCATCCTGTCTGCCAGAGGTCGAACAGTCCCTTCTGCTTTTTTTTCCTGTTGATCAAAAAGATCCATTGCACGACGGAGTTTCAAGTTTAAAGTTTCAAGTTTAAAGTTGATGGATTCGCAAAAAGTCGAATTTCCCTTCTCCTGGCGGGAGGGGATAAAGGGGAGGGAGAGTATTTTTAACTTTTCACAATGTTGTTAAACTTGTCAACATCAAATCTTTTTTCTTTTTTTCGCCGCCTCGACAATCTCAAATATGGTTGAAATTTTGTCCTTTGGCGGTTGATTAAAACAGCGGTTCCACTCTTCTGTTGTAAGTTTTTCCTTCAAATAGGTTTCCACGGGGAAGTATGTCTGCCAGCAGGTGATACTCCGCGGGCAGGGGAGGTTACCCCGTTCCTGCAGGCAATAGGCAAAGGTGACCTGTCCTCCAAGTCTGGGGCATCTGATTTCTAAATCTTCATATTTTTCCATTTTTTAAGATACCTGAATCGGGGTTCAAGTTTCAAGCCGCAAGTCTTTTAAC
>CAZKGS010000066.1:0-2628 GCA_964552105.1 uncultured Syntrophaceae bacterium | reverse complement strand
CTCGAAGCTTAAAACTCGAAACCCGTAACTCTCTTTATGGTTTTGGATACTTTCCAACTGTTTCCTTCGCCCGATCAATATCGTCTTCCGGGAGTTCATAATCTGTAAGCTTTCCGGAAAGGTAAGCATCATACGAAGCAAGATCCACGAGCCCGTGGCCACTCCAGTTGAAAAGGATTACTTTTTCTTTTCCTTCTTCTTTAGCACGTCTCGCCTCTTCAGCGACGGCTGCGATTGCGTGATGTGTTTCCGGAGCAGGAATGAATCCTTCCGTTCTCGCCCATTTTACGCCGAGATCAAAAGTCTCAAGCTGATGGTATGCCCTGCCTTCAATGAGGTTTTCTTTAACAAGATGACTGATAATCGGCGCCATACCATGATATCTCAGACCGCCGGCGTGAATTGGAGCAGGGACAAAATCGTGACCGAGTGTATGCATGGGGAGCAGAGGTGTTGTCATTGCAAGGTCACCGAAATCGTAGGCGAAGGGCCCCCTTGTTATTGTCGGGCATGATGCAGGTTCGGCAGCCACTATAGAAATTTCTTTACCATGAATCTTATCTCGTACATAGGGTAAGCACAGACCGGCAAAGTTGCTTCCCCCACCGGCGCAGCCGATTACGACGTCGGGATACTCACCGATCTTTTCCATCTGCTTTTGGGCTTCCTGCCCGACAATTGTCTGGTGCAAGAGGACGTGATTCAAAACGCTTCCCAGGGAATAGCGTGCATTTTCATCCCCGATCATGTCTTCAATTGCCTCGCTTATGGCAATACCGAGACTTCCCGGCGAATTCGGATTTTCAGCAAGAATCTTTCTCCCAGTTTCGGTTAAGTTACTTGGACTCGGAAAGCACTCGGCACCCCACGTCTGCATCATCAGCCGCCGGTACGGCTTCTGATCATAACTGACCCTTACCATAAATACCCTGCACTCAATGCCAAACATCTGGCATGCCATGCTTAGAGCGCTTCCCCACTGACCTGCGCCGGTCTCAGTTGAGATTTTCTTTACTCCGGCGATTTTGTTATAATAGGCTTGTGCAACAGCCGTATTCGGCTTGTGAGAGCCTGCAGGGCTCACACCTTCATTTTTGTAGTAAATCTTTACCGGGGCATCCAGCAGCTTTTCAAAGTTGTATGCCCGGTATAAAGGACTTGGTCGCCATATCAGATATTTTTCCAAAACTTCTTCAGGGATATCGATCCAGCGCTCCGTACTCATCTCCTGTTCGATAAGATTCATAGGGAAAATTGCCGCCATGTCATCGGGGTTTAGAGGTTCTCCCGTTCCCGGATGAAGAGGCGGGCTCATAGGAGTCGGCAAATCGGCCTGAATGTTGTACCATTGCTTTGGGATTTCACTTTCATCTAAGAATACCTTTGTCTGTCTCATAATCTACTCTCCTTATCTGTTTTTAAATTATTAGGGTGATAAACTCTTTAAAGACCAAACAACAAAACTAAAAAAAGCCATGAGGCAACCCATGGCTTTTTTGTTTATTTTCCGATCCATGGGAAGGGCATCTTCGCTCCCCGCCCACGGTTCTCATTCAATTACGCATGCAGATTTGTCGCGGGCAAGCCTATGTTACAGCCTGCCACCACCAGAGTATATTTTTTACATTTCTTCCAATCATGAATAAACTCTTGCCTGCATCACTCAATTAAGATAGAAACCAGTAACATAATGAAAAATAGGTGTCAAGGAAAAATTTGTGAGATTTTTTTGTAACAGCTCAATAAATCGGGGTAAAGTCCTTACAGGTAAACTCCGAATAAGGAATTTAGGCGTGAGCCTTTTATAGTGTCCCTGTTTTTTGAGCTGTTACATATTTTTGGTGTTGGTTAAGAAGAAACAAGGGGGTGTATTATGGATTTTCAAACAATTAAGGTTGAGATAGGACCCGAAAAGATAGGGATTATTACTCTGAACCGTCCGGAATTACGTAATGCCATATCAATTCAAATGCGCCATGAAATTTCGGAATGTTTGAATGACTGGAGGGATGACCAGGAAATCGTTGTTGTTATTCTCACAGGCGCCGGCACTTCGTTCACCGCCGGATTTGACCTGAAAGAGTTTAAAAACCCCGAACTTTTTGACGAGCTTTTTAACTCTTCCGCAAAATACCACCGCGATGTGTGGAAATTTCCAAAACCCACAATAGCTGCTGTGAATGGTCATGCAATGGCAGGAGGTTTTGATTTGGCGAAGCTTTGTGATATAAGGATTTGTTCCAGATCGGCTGTCTTCGGACACCCTGAGATAAAATTCGGAGTTCCAACCCTGTTTACACCGCTTCGGTGGATTATCGGAGAAGGTTTGGCAAGAGATCTTTGCCTGACGGGAAGAAATATCAATGCGGAAGAAGCCTACCGGATAGGACTCGTCAGTGAGGTCGTTGACGACGATCGATTGTTACAACGTGCGATTGAAACAGCGAAGATCATCATGGAGGCGCCCCTGGAGGGTCTTCAAATTACGAAAAGTTTTCTTATGGACAATGCCGGCCGGGGCCTGGAAGAATCGTTCCGCATCGAACATGACGAGGTGTTTAAAAAAATTATCCAAAAAACCATAACACCAAAACCGAAAGGGTTGAGCAATGAGCAATGAGGACTGAG
>CAZKGS010000065.1:3563-11494 GCA_964552105.1 uncultured Syntrophaceae bacterium | reverse complement strand
TTGACGAACTTTAAACTTAACCACAACATTTAAGTGTTGGTAAAGGGCACTTATATGTGCACACGACAAAGAGAAGAAAGGCAATCTTGGATTTCCTTTTTTCATTTTGTTGAGACAGTGCCGCTCCTTTTAGTCGCTCGTGGCGTCGCGTTTTTGGTCGATAATAGAAATATTTAAATACCGTTGCGTCGCACATATATAAATATGCCGGTGTTGAAGTGGGAGATTTATGAGTATCTTGAGGCCCAAAAGGACGAAATCGATGAACGCGAGGGCAAGCACAAGAGCAATAAGGTGCGCCAATTTATTCGGGATTTTAAGCAGCAACATGCCCTAAATGAGGCCGCGATTGGGACGATGTATAGCGAGTTTTGTGCGGCGCATCCCGATGTACCCATGAAAGATACCTATTTTAAGACCATCTGTGAAAAAACTTGGGAAACCGCCGCGCGTATAAGTGTCGTGAATGGCAAAAATGTGCGCGTTAATATGATTCTCTTGAACAAAGAAAAAAAGAAGAAAAATTGAATGGTAACATTTAAATACGTTTGCACCACAACCTTTATATAGATGTATAATGAAAATGTGTGCGGGTTTTGTGAAAATTTTACATACAGTGATGAGTTTCCAACAACCGGAGTATGTTCGCGCGAAGGCGACCGTTATTTAAGTGACCCGACGTGCTTCTGGTACAAGACTTCGACACGCAATAAATTTCTATATCACTGGTTTTTTGAGTGGGACGAAAATTACATGTATCTCACCAGCGATTTCACCGACATCTTTGGTATTTCGCGCCACCTGTCTCGTCACTATTTATTGAATATCCTGACCTACAACGAGGCCAAAGTATTTCGGATAATTATTAGTAATACCGGATATTATATGAAGAAAACAAAGTTCGATGTCGAACAGATGCAACGATATGCAAAGTATAAGTTGGTCAAACTAACGATGTAGCGAGGGAGTGAATAACTATGCGTGATAAAGAAAGTTTTATAATGAAATGCAGCAGAAGACTCCTTCCTCGGTATCAGGGAGGAGATGAACATACCTAGTGAGCAACGTCATAAAAAACAACGCGATCAGTAAAATCTATTTATCTTAATGCACAAAACCCGAAGCATTTTAAAAATAAGCACATAACATCGCCAAAAACAGCCTCAACAAAATGAAAAAGGAAGAAGTTTTCCCTCCCTTCTCCTTCTGTGTTGTGCACACAAAGTTCCGTCTTACCAACATATAAATCTTTTGTTGTATGTGAAATTGCGATTGATCAACACATTTATATCTGTAAAAAACACACATATAGATGGCAAAAGCCAACACGCCGTTGATCGGCAGCCAAAATTTGCAATCGACCTGTGGTTGATGTGGGTTTTGAGGAAAACAAAAAGAAAGAAGTGAATAAATGAAAGAAAAATTTGAAGAAATAGCCGAGAAGTATAAAATTTCCGTGGAAGATGTACAGGGAGAGTATGCTAAGTTTGCAGTGATGGTGCAACCGATTATGGAAAGAGATTATCCTGATGATATTGTTGGGAAAACCAATGAGTATTTTGTGCAAAATGTTGGGAAAATCTTTAAGCCAGATGCGTATACGGCTGCTCTAAAGCGCGAGGTTGATGGTAGTGCATTAGGGGTTATTGGTACTGTTATCAGTATTGCTCCACCTAATGATCGGAATTCATTTGAGAAGACCAAACGTCGGAAGTTATATGATAAAGATCCAGATGGCGCTGTTAAAGAAGGGTTTGTTCGCGAGGCCACTAATAAGAATGGAGAACGATATCCAGTGCCTATGTATGAGAACAAGTATCTCCAGAATAGTAAAGGTGAACCAATCCTGGATGATGCCGGGTTACCAGTTTCTAATGATCGGTTTGGTCAGGACATTTCTACGTACTTAGTTACGAAAATGCTTTTCTTTGCAACCAAGGAGTCTTGTGGTGAGAAAGGGGAGGGTTGGAAACTTCTATATGCGACTGTTCCATATAATGAGGGGGCTAAGGAGGCTAGGATACCCGGTATCATGCGAAAGTCCAAGATGATTGGTACGATTAATAAGCAGCCTTACTTCAATGTGCTGCGGGATGCTTACGCAGATCAGGGATTCATTAAGCCCGACGAGGTTGATTTGTGGACACTCGCATGTCAGTTCCTTCCAAAAGAGAAGGCTTACATTGGACTTGATCAGTTGGATGATCTTAAGTCATATAGTATGTGGATTGCCCGCGCTAATATTAATCAGATATACAACAATCCGGCCATTGGAAAGTCTCTTGCTAAAGTCACTGTGGAAGTTAATAGTGATGATGTAGTGAGCGGAGTTCGTGCGTCGTCTCGCAATCCAAAGATTGTGGATTATGTAAAGAATTACGTTGACGTAAATCGAGAAGCTTATGTCATTGCGATGCGCATGGGTTTTACCAATGATAAGGGTGATTACGTTCTGTATAACGAACTTATAGGTATCATTTCGTCTACAGAGGTTGATTCTACAGAGGATGAAATTTTAAAGATGCTGTCGGGTGGCAACTGATCACCCCATTTTTAGGAGAGATGATTAATGGTAGTTAATTGCGCAAAGTGCATTTACAGATCTTATATAACATATGCTCAACCTAATACAGTGCATTGTGTTCGGTGGCCTGATGGAGAGATAACTAAAAAGGATAAATACCATGATCGGTGTGGTGAATTTATCGAAGGCGATCCGAAGTTTATGAATGAAGTTGAGGAGAAAAGGTGGAAGGAAGATCACCCAAATGCTGGTGCTAAACCTGATGTTGCAACTGCCACTCCTGTTAAAAAACCAGAACCTGGAAAGGTGAAATAATATGAAGTGGGATACACCGCCGGCGGTAGTGGAGCCAGTGAAGGAAGTGACAAAAGATGAATTAGTGAAACAAGAAAAGAAATCTTTTAGGTTTGGTAAAGGGATTAGGCCGGCGCTTGAGATTCCAGAGTATAAGAGTAGTGTGATGGCGTTGTATGGGATGTTTCATGCGGGAAAGACGCATTTTGCGGCGACGGCTCCACTGCCCGTG
This sequence comes from uncultured Syntrophaceae bacterium, assembly GCA_964552105.1. Classification (GTDB taxonomy): domain Bacteria; phylum Desulfobacterota; class Syntrophia; order Syntrophales; family UBA6807; genus CAZGAK01. The sequence goes on along the minus strand of CAZKGS010000065.1, from coordinate 8,444 downwards.
GTGTTTATTGACACTGAAAGAAGGTGTGATAGGATCATTAAGCGGATGCCAGCGGAACGACAGAAAGAGATGTTCGTATTTGATGTTTTAGAATATGCTGAAGTTGGTAGTGGTGACATTGATTACGTCAAAATGCTCGATAGATTTCAATTGGAGATTGTATCTTTTGCTAATGAACTCAAAGCACAGGCGGCTGATGGCGTTGTCGGGACCATTGTAGTAGATTCTATGAGTGATATCGTTCGATGGTATGATCAGTGGTTGAGACAACAGCCCGACGTTAATATGAACAAGATTCAGTTTGAGAAGGGTAGATCTAAGACAGAGATTCGTCACATCGTGGACATTTTCAAGGTGACCGGATGGAACATCATCATGACTTTCAAGTCAAAACAACAGTGGAGTGAAGATGGTGTGCCAATTGATAAATATAATCCGGAATGGTCAAATGATTTGGGATATTCGTCTGACTTTATTGTAAATATCAAAAAAATTGGTGACCGACGGGAATATTTACTTACCAAAAATGCATTTGGATCCACTGATTTGCTGATTGAAGATGTGGATTGGGATGGATTCCATAAAATTATAAAAGAAAATATTGTATCCATTGGTGTATAGATGGAAGAGTTAATGGCAATGACAGAGGATGAGTTCAAAGATAAATTACTAGATTTGAAACTCTTTCCTCTTTCAAAGTCCAAGGTATCTTCGTATAAGTTTTGCCCGCACCAGTTTGCACTTCGGTATATCAAGAAAGTTCCAAGTGAACAGAACTTCAAGATGATCATTGGTATTCGGTATCACAGTTTCATGGAGAAGTTTTTCGATTATGTTGATGATGTAAATGATTGGACTACGTTGATTCACGAGGAATTCTCTCCATTTGAGCGAGGTTTGTTATCATGGACAATTAGTATGGAGTATGCTCGGTACGCTATCCATTGCACTGCTGGAAAAGAGGAGTTTTACAAACCGTTTATCAGGGAAGTTGATTTTTATAATGATTCACTTGATGTTCATGGTATTATTGATCGGATAGATTACCTCATCCCCGAATTGGTGCCTTACATGGAAGGTGAAATATCTAACCGTGAAAAGAATGGTATCCTGAAGAAGTTAGCAGCGGGAAGAAAACTCATCTGTATAACTGAATATAAAACTGGTGATAGTTTCTATGAAAAGGGCCTCAAGGAAGAGATCAGCCTTTATAAACAGTGTTTCCAGGGAGATCCTCGATACAACGATTACGAAGTTGGGTGCGGCTGTGTGATCAATCCTAAATTGAAGAGAATTCAGTATATCTCATTAGAGCGTGATGAAACCACTAAAGCGAAGATTGAAACTGTAAAGCAAAACATCCGGGACAGAGTATTTCCAAAGACCTGTTCGCCGGGAAAATACGAAGCATGTAAACTATGTGAGTTTCAGGATACGGGATTATAAATTATGACAACAATTGAATTTAATGATGAAGAGTTAGCAGGATTGCATGCCCTGGTTGTTATCGGGCATGGGTTTATTAGAAGTGAATTTGAGGATATTCCAGAGGACAGACTTGAATTGGAAAGTGTGAAAATACAGTTAGATTATCAAAAGAGTATTAATACGCTTTCGAAGATCATCTTTATGGAAAAATATGGTGAGGTGCTGGAGAAAGCGAATGAGATGCGGGCAGCAATACTTGGCGATTTGGAAGACGAGGAGGAGGAGTGATGACAGGCGACACTGAACCCACAGCGACGGTGAATTACGTGACGAATGTTGTGTCTCATAATAATTCCAAGGATATAGGTTGGGCGATGATATTCGTGGGAATCATTATGCAATGTATAATGTTTTTGTGTGATGCTATGTATAAATTAAATTTAGATATGTGGCAATTGCTGTTTCCGATTATTATACTTGCAGTTTTCATTTGTGCACCACTGCTGACTAGTCTGGTTAAAAGGTGACCATTTTGACGTGGGTGCTAGAAGAATCTACCTACCAAGTCACAAATGGAGAACCTGAACTCATCCTTTTTGGAAGAAATTACGAAGACAAGTTTAAAACTGCTGTTCATATTGTGAAGGGGTTTAAACCTTATTTTTATGCGCCGGCTCATGAGAGGCATTATGATACGGAAATTACTCATTATGGTTCTGATGTGGAAATTGATGCGCTTGGTAGGGAAGTTAGGAAGTGTTATACCAGATTGCCGAGGGATGTTAAAGGTGTTCGGGATAAGTTTGAATTTACTGACATGGCTGACTTCCTGTTTGAGAAGCGGTATTTGGTTGATACTGGTATAAAGTATGCATATGAATGGGATAAAGACTCGGGTGTAGCGACGCCAGTTGATGTTCCCAGTATTTTGATGCCACGGATAGTGTATTTTGATATTGAAGTATTGGCTCCTGAATCAATCTTACCATTACCATTTAATCCCAATTATCCGGTAGTGTCTATTCAGGTTATGGACAGTTATACTAAAAAAATTATAGTGTTTACATATGGATTACCGGAAAAGTGTGCTGAAGACCATATGGAATGTGGTAGTGAAGTAAAGTTATTTAAGGCATTTCAAGCGTATTTGAAGACAATTGATCCTGATATTGTGACGGGCTGGTCATCTTCGAATTACGATTTTCCATATTTAATTAGGCGGGCTGCAGAAATAGGAGTATCAGTTTCTGGTTTGGGTCGATGGAGCAGGCCGTTTGCTGAATATGTTACTCGTGACAATAAGAGCGCATGGAGTGTCAGAATTAAAGGTAGATCGACGCTGGACATGATTGAGGCATATAAGAAACTCATGATCATGAAAGGTCAGAAGGAATCGTATGCCTTGAAGGAGATATCCAAGGAATATGGTTTCGAATATATAGATTATGGTGCTAAATTACAACGACTGTTTGATAATGGAGACTGGGATACGTTTTTGCAATATTGTAGGAATGATGTAATAGCACTGGAGAATATTGATAATCACCCTGATGTTATATTATTCGAGTTCTATGAATATATTAGAATGATTTGTGGAACTCGTATTGATGATACTTTATATAATTCGAAGTTAATAGAAATGTATTTACTCCACGGTGGTATAAAGCCGATGCCCACAAAAAAATATAATAACGGGCCAAAGAAAAAGTTTGAGGGTGCTTATGTGATGTCTCCTCCATCTGGTGTGCATCAAAATGTTGGAACAGTAGACTTGGCAGCGCTGTATCCAACGATTATGCGAGCGTTTCCAAATGAGACTTGTCCAGATATAGATTTAAAGATTATAGAGATGATCAATACTTTCGTTGGTGAACGAGAGTTATTGAGGGAATTGAGGAAATCTGGTGATGATTCCAGTGGCACTGCTGTGAGAGAATATGCATATAAAGTATTGGCTAATAGTGTGTATGGGGTAGTTGGATCACCGTCTTTTAGGTTATTTAAACGAGAGTGTGCGGAATTTGTTACTTCGACTGGTAGAACTGTTATCCAATATGTCCAAGAGAGGTTGACCAATAAATATAATAAAACGGTTATTTATGGTGACACTGACTCGGCAGCATTTAATGAAATTACTAATCCAGACGAGGGTTTGGAAATTCAAGACGGGTTAAACAACGATCTTTTGATATGGGGTGATGAACATGGTGCAAAGGTTCCATTCTCTTTGAAATTCGAGAAGTGGTATCGCACTCTTATGTTTAAAAAGGGTAGCAATAGTAATAAAGTTGCCAAGAAGAAGTATTGTGGACATCTGTTGTGGGAAGAAGGTGTTGTAAAGGACGAACTTAATTATAAAGGTCTTGAATTAAAGCGTTCTGATCAGTCAAAAATGTCAAAAGACTGTTTGCATGAGTTTCTTGACTTGGTTTTGATGCAAAACAAAGTAGACACTGCTATAAATTATGTTAGGGAGGTGTATGAAAAGTCATTACGAGGTGACATTCATTATCGCGATGCGTCTATTCCAAAAATGATTAGGTCTGTGGGTAACAAGTCGCCTCATGCCAGAGGTATTGACAATACTAGGAATTATTATCATTACCACATCCCTGATGGTGTGAAGCCCCGGTTGTTGTATTTAAAGGGTGAGATTAAAGAGATTTGTATAGATGATGAATTCGAACTGGACCCCGTGACAATTGAGAATATAGATTGGGAACAGATGACCGAATCAAATATAACCAAGAAGATGCAAAGTTATATAGAGAGTCTTGGTTATAAGTGGGACGCCGTAATTCATGGACAGACGGGGTTGGATAGATGGCGGTGAGGGTGGGGAGAAATTTCGTTCTATCCCAACTTTCTGGGAGAAGAGATGAAAAGAAAACATAATAATGAAGAATTAATTGAAGAAGTAGTTGAGCATTGGTGTATAGACTGCGTGCACGCCGATATGAAAAGACACAAATGTTTGAAGAATGATATTATATTGAATAAGAAATCACATTATGGGTGTAGTTCGTATGAGGCCAAACATGTGGGTAAAGATTCCATATAAACAATCAATATTGAATACAGATAACGTTTCTCATTTTTATCGACAGGGGAGAGAGATTTTGGCTGGTCGCGCCGTTGGTGATTATTCGATGTGCATTGCAGCATATATTGACGAAGACACTGCGCAAAAGGCATTCCAGTGCATGATGGATAGGAATTTTGAGTATGTCAAAGGGGATACGTATAAATTGATTGATTCGACGCCAAAGGTGGTCACGCTGAAAGTTAAGCCAAAGGAATGTCGAATAAAACGACGGGTAAATATGAGGAGAATGGAAAGATAATGCTCGAAGCGATGTCAGTAGAACAAAAACTCATTTTGGAATTGAATTGTGTCGTAAATCACATGAATAATAAGTTCACTCTTGTGAGTGACGAACTTGATAACATAAA
>CAZKGS010000065.1:0-3463 GCA_964552105.1 uncultured Syntrophaceae bacterium | reverse complement strand
GCTTGTGGGCTCTCTTTAGGGAGAGACCTCAACGCTGCAATCAATATACTCAGACTGGGGCTGCAGTCTGTGGGTTCAATCCCTAGATGCTCATGTCTTTAGACATGGGAGCAGTCACTGTCAGGCGTGTAGAATCACGGGATGATACGAATGAGTTATGACATTTCGCTAAAGGATCCAATTACTGGCGACACTATACTGTTGAACGAACCACATAAATTGCGGGGTGGGACATTTGTTGTTGGGGGGTCTAATGCTGCGTGGTTGAATGTGACATATAATTATGCAAAGTATTATTATGAGTTGTTTGGAGAAAAGGGTATTCGAATTATTTATGGTATGACGGGGAAGGAGTCAATACCGCTGTTGTATGATGCAATACAAAAGTTGAATGATGATTCTACTGATGATTATTGGGAGGCGACTGAAGGTAATGCCAGGTGGGCGTTGATTGACTTGCATGCATTGGCTGTAGTGCGGCCAGACGGGGTTTGGGATGGTGATTAGAGGGGGAAACCAAGTTCCCCCTTCTATCCCCCAAGGAAGAGAGGAAGGTAACGAAAAGAGATGGACAGTAGACACTAGTGTTAAATAGTGGAAATTAATAATACCCAGTAATGCGTTATATACAGCACCAATTACTCGCGCTTGCATCTATTCTTGACCAAACCCCGCCACATCTTATTATAACTTTGTCGCCATCGTTTAGATGGATGGCCATCACACCAACAGATATTTATGAACATACGTCGTATGTATATCTATTAGAAGAAATTCAGGAAGGTATAAACAAAACCATGATTGAAAAAGGAATAACGAAAGAACAATTGTATGCCAAGATGAAGGTAATAGAAGTTCCAAAAGAGGAAGTAAAGTTGTATTAATATGAAAGGGCACTTTGAAAAGGGAGCATGGGTGGAAGATGATACATGGAATTGGGATGCATCTGAATTGTACAGATTGAGTAATGCTACGAGGATACAGGATGCTGCATTTGATGAGATCAATATAGCGATTAAAGCCGTGGATTGGAATTCGGTATCTGGTAATTCAGTAGCACCACGTAAATATAATATAGATTTTGGTGATGTGTTAATAGGAGTATGTTTAGTGGAGATGTTGATAATTTTATGCGTCATGTTCATAATCTATTAATTGAAAGTGAAATTTATACAGAGGTTAATTAATTTGCAAAATATAAAAGAAGAAATGAAGTCCTATTTTGGTAGGGGTATTTTCCAATTCAAGGAAGCGAGAAATAATATTATTGGGTATAATAAGAGTGTCAACTATAAATTGCTCCAAGATGGATTTATTAAGGTGTATAGTGTGCGCAGGACGCCGGCAAAGACTCGGACTAGATATTGGATTAATAAAGATTTTTTGTGACCATTAATGATTTGGCAACCGAGGCAATTAATCGATGTAAAGAACGATTAGCCAAGGCTGCTAAAGTCAGAGGGTGCGAAATGGATGAATTGAAATTAGATGAAGGGGAGTTTGATATCAGTAAAAAGATGAAGGAGAAAAGGGGTCTATGATGGGTATCAATGATAAGTATATAAAGGTATCGATAAGTAATGATAGGTGAACGATAATGGTAAATGATGATTTTCTATTTGTGCATGAGATTATATCAGAATACTTTGATAAGTTTGATATAAAAATACCGAGGCAGGATTTTGTAAACAAGACACCACGTAAGAGTAGTATGTGTGGCTGGACAATTTCGTACAAATTTGGGCTGGATAAATATGGTGAATATGTAATTATATATGAAAATCATCGACATCCCGGCCCGTCGTTGGATAAATATTACATGGATGGATATGAAGTTCCTTTGTCTAAACTCATCGAATATAAAGTGGGCGAAGATTCATATTCATCGTTGTATGAAACTGCTTCCAAGTATGGACTATTATGACATCTTTTACATTATATACTGACGGAGCATGTCGGGGAAATCCTGGTGATGGATCGTGCGCGTGGGTTTTGACTCGAATGGTTCCTCCACAAACCGGAGGGACAGATATTTCAATGTTGCCTTGTAACGAGGAGATGTCATTTTCTACATCAGTGTATTTGGGGCATTGCACGAATAATATCGCTGAATATTGCGCGGTTCTATATGGCCTTGTGTCACTCATGCCATCAAATGTTAAAGCGGTTACCGTTGTGAGTGATAGCGAATTGATAGTGAGCCAATTAACGGGACGCTATCAGTGTAACAAACCAGAATTGAACTTCTATAGGGTACAAATTTTGGCACTTGTCAAGTATTACTTTACACTTGTGGTATTTGAGCACCGACCCCGAACGGATAGATTTATTATAGAATGTGACAAATTGTGTAATGAGAAATTGGATCAAGTGAAGAAGGAATAATAATATGCCGTGTAGATATAATGAAGGAGATATGTGCAGACTTCATGGATGGGGATGTCCTTTTATTTATTCATGGAAGTATGGTGATGGAAAATATCCTACTAAAGATTCATGTTTGAGTTATGAAGAAGGGTTATACAGCGGAATTATTGAAGATGAAATAAGAGAGTATCATAGTAGTGCAGTCGCACAAGATTTGTATTCAGAAAGTATGTCAAAACTTGCAAAAGTTAATGGACTTGTTTCTTCTAGTTTTCTGTTTCAAGCAATGCCAAATGATGGAACATATTTATCAAATGATGACATGATTAAAAAAGCAAAAGAAATTGAATCTAGGTATTTTTATGAAAAGCATAGAAAGAAAGGATTCTGGGAAAGTTTATTTTCATAGGAAAGATAAATTATGATCCTAGAATTGGCTTATATTGTAACGACTTTCATTCTCAATGCAATTCTGTTGATACTGGTGTCAGGACTCGTGTTGTCATTCGGAGTGCTTTTGTGGATTTACAAGATTACAAGATTTAACAATTCAAGAGCAAATGATTAAATTGAATATACTAGAATTAATATGGACGATAATATTATGAATACAAAAGTTATGACTTCATCTGAAACGACTGAATGGACTACACCAAGGGAGTTGTTTGATCATCTGGATAAGATTTATCACTTCACCCTAGACCCCGCAGCGACGACGGAGAATGCATTGTGTGGTAAGTTTTATGACGCTGATACAGATGGGCTGTTACAATCGTGGGCTGGTGAAACTGTGTTTGTTAACCCGCCATATGGTAGGAAGCATAATAGGCGATGGGCCCATAAAATTGCTGAAGAAGGTAAGGAAACGACTGTGGTGGCCTTGGTTGCGTCAAGGACAGGATCCAGGTGGTTTCAGGATAGTATTGTTTCAGCGAACAAGTTGTATTTTTTGAAGGGTCGTTTGAAGTTTGGCAATGTTAGTAATAGCGCTACATTTGACAGCGTGATTGCAGTGTGGGATGCCAGTGGTGAAACAGAGATTAAATTTTGTGACTGGGGTGAAATTAAGTAATGGCTGATATAACAATGTGTCGAA
>CAZKGS010000064.1:0-11517 GCA_964552105.1 uncultured Syntrophaceae bacterium | reverse complement strand
CTAATAAGAGAACGGCCACAGCCTGAAATTTGAACGAATAATCCGCCATACCTCGGCCAGCCCTCGCGGTTCAAAGAGAATAAAAAGGACGATAGCCAATCCAAACACCAGCTCCCGCAGCGGAGCCATAGTCAGTTGTATTCCCTGTAATATTCCCGTATTCATAAGGATATCGGTCAGCCATCTCAAGATCTCATTTAAACAGACAATAAAAGTCGCTCCGAAAATGGAACCGGCTATACTCCCCATTCCACCTATTATTACCATAGCGAGGTATTCAACAGATAATCCCAGGTTGAACGGTTCTGTCGTAATACTGATCATGTAGTATGCCCAGATTGCACCGGCAAATCCTGCATAAAATGAACTGACCCCAAAGGAAAGGAGTTTATAACGGAATATTGGGATACCCATTCCTTCAGCAGCACGATCATTATCACGAATTGCTATAAATGCCCTTCCGTACCGTGTACGCATAATATTAACAGCGATACAAGTCATAAGAATGAGAGAGAGATAAATGACAAAAAAGAAACTTCTGTCACCCTCTAATGAGAATCCAAAGATAGTGGCCGTTGGTAGTATAATTCCCATTGTCCCCTTAGTCAGGCCTTCCCAGTGAACCAGGACATATTCAATGATAAACTGCCCTGCCAGGGTGGCTATGGTCAGGTAGAGGCCCTTCAGGCGAACAGAAGGAATACCGAAAATCATGCCCACCATTGCGGTTATCAATCCGGCAGCAGGCACAGCAAACCAGAAAGGAAAATGGAGTGATGTGGCCAGGATCGCTCCGGCATAAGCTCCGACACCGAAAAAAGCGCCATGTCCAAGGGATATCTGACCGGTAAACCCGACGAGAATATTGAGCCCGATTGCTGCTATAGCTGCAATACCGATCATATTTATTACATAGATCAAGTAGGGTCCTGCGATTACAGGAACCAGGGCAAAGAGCAAAACAAGTCCCAGTAAGACGCTCGTTCGTCCAAAATCCGTTTCATAGATTGTAAGTTCCTGTTCGTATCGTTCCCTGAAGTTTCCACAGGGGTGATAATGTAATTTTCGCATTTCTCGTTGCTCATTGCTCATTGCTTGGTTCACACCCTTTCAATTTCCACAAGGCCGAAAAGACCATAAGGCCTGATCAGAAGTATAAAAACCAGCACAATATAGGGAATAACATCACGCAGTGATGGGGACAGATAACCTCCGGTAAATGTTTCAAGAAGGCCAATGATAAGCCCTCCGATAATAGCCCCGCCGATACTGTCAAGGCCTCCGAGGATAACCACGGGGAAAACCTTAAGACCAAGTGAAGAGAGATCATGGACATTAATACCGTTGATAGTACCCAGGATAATTCCGCTCATCCCGGCCACGAGTGCTGCAATCGCCCATGATAAGGCAAAGACCCTTCTTACGTTGACCCCGAGAGAGAGGGAAGCAGTCTGATTATCGGCAACGGATCTCATATAAATCCCTTGAGAGGAAAATTTGAAGAAAAGGCCAAAAAAGGTAAGAAATATTAAACCGATTACTGTGGAAACAGCATACACTGGTGGAATATTTACATTTCCCAACTGTATCGATAGATTAGCCGGGAGAAAATCCGGATAAACATACAAATTCCCTCCCCAGATAAGGAGCATTAATCCTTTCAAGACGGAGGCCAGACCTACAGTTAACATGATTACATAAATAAGAGATTCACCGATTAGCGGGCGAAGAAAGAGACGTTCAATAACGAATCCCAGGATGAAGCTTCCCAGAAGCGTAATGATAAAGGCGAGGAATATGGGCAATTTCGCCCATGTGACAAGGGCAAGAAAAATGAAGGCTCCTGCGGCCAACAATTCACCATGGGCAAAATTGAGGACGCTTGAAGATTTAAAAATCATCACAAATCCCATAGCTGCCAGGCCATAAAGAAATCCGAGACTAATGCCGTTCACTAAAAGCTGAATGAAAAAATCCATTGGAATGCCTCCGTATGTGAGTTTCAAGTTTAAAGTTTCGAGTTAACGCTTTAAACTTTAAACTTTAAATTTGAAACTCAATTAAGCGTTAATATCTTCACCCTGGTTTCGATCGTATTTATCTGCCCATCGCGGTAACGAATTTTACTTTTGACCTCCAATTCCTTTTCATCGGAATACATTGCCTCTATAAGTTTAATGTACAGGCCGTAAACAAATCTTCTGCGGACTTTTCCTGTACGTGTCAGCTCTTCGTCATCCGCATCGAGAAGCTTGTAAAGAAGGATCATCTTACGGATCTTCATGTGGTCCGGTAATTTTTCGTTGACGTTTTCAATCTCTCCAAGAATTAGCTGTTCTATCTCTGGTTGTTGGGAAAGGTCGGTATAGGTTGTATACGGGATCAATCTTTCTTCCGCCCAGTTTCCGACGTTTCCCATATCAATGTTAATAAGAGCCGTTATATAGAGGCGTCCTTCCCCGAAGGTAACTGCCTCTTGAATATATGGGCTGAATTTGAGACGTGTTTCGATAAAATCCGGTGAAAAGGCATGTCCATCCTTGTCTCGAATAATTTCTTCCTTTCGCCCGATAATAACCAGGTGACCATCATCGTCAAGGTATCCGGCATCACCGGTTCGAAGCCAGCCATCGTTAAAGGCAACCTCTGTTGCCTTATAATCATTGTAGTATCCAATGAAGTTTGCCTTACTTAATACGAGGACCTCTTCATCGTCTGAAATTTTGATATCTGTCCCCGGCAGAGCCTTGCCCACTGTTTCTGCTTTTACTTCATGATCCGGCTGAACCTGGAAAATACCTCCCGATTCAGTAAGACCGTAACACTGTTTAAGATTTAAACCTACAGATCGGAAAAATCTTATGACGTCGGGACTTATGGGATGTCCACCCGTAAAGGCGCTAATAATTTGTGAACATCCGACTCGATCCAGAAGAGGACGAAATATTAGATAGGAAGCCAGCCATTTCAAAAACTTAAGATGAGTGGGGATTGCCTGCTTTTGAGATTCAAGATCGACAATTTTTCTCCCGATCTTTTCACACACGGTGAAAAGCTTTCTGTTGATGAAATTGGCATCACCCATTTTTACACGAATAGTAGATGCCAGGTCTTCCCAAAACCGGGAAGATGTAATAATCACGGACGGTCCTATTTCGCGAAGATTTTTTACTATCGTTTCCGGCATTTCCGGAAAGTTCATCGTCATTCCCCCGGTCAGAGCAACTCCAACACCCCACATTTGATCAACAATCCAGGCCGGTGGTGAAATTGAAAGCCAGTTTGCGTTAACCCCGATCGAAGCGGTCTCCAGCCACTTGCTTGCCATATCAGTAAAATTGTTATGAGAAAGCATCGCCAGCTTAGCTATTCCAGTCGTACCGGATGTCATGATCATCAAGGCGACCTCATCAGGCCTGCCTTTCCGCAGTTCCCGGGCAAAAAGATCAGGTTCTACCTTGTTTAATGCCTCACCCCGTTCGAGAAGATCACGAAAACTGAGAAGCCATGGATCATCCCGGTATGATCTCATACCGGTTTGATCAATATAAATAACTTTCCGGACAGAGAGAAGCTTTTCCCTGGCTTCCAGAAGTTTATCGACCTGTTCCTGGTCCCCGGCAATAACATAGGTCGCCCGAATACGATTTAAGGTATCTGCCAATTCATTAGATACAGCGGAAGTGAATAAATTCAGGGTGACAGCGCCAACAAATTGTCCTCCCAACTCGGAGAACAACCATTCCGGGTGATTATCAGTTATAATTCCAATATTTTCTCCCCTTTGTAAGCCGAGAGACCTTAATCCCAAACCTGTTTTCTTTACGTATTCTAAATATTCGGTCCAGTCGTAAGTTTGCCATATACCATAAGCTTTCTCGCGTATAGCAATTCCATGTGTTCCTATCCGCTCTGCCTGCTTCGCCAGTACCTGAGGCAAGGTTAATTTGCTGTATTCGGATATGGTGTCTTTATCAATCTTTTTCAGTTTCATATAAATAATAAATAAAAGGACAAAGGTTCAAGGTCCAAGGCTAAGGACTAAAGGCAAAGGGTTTTATACCTTTTACCTTTATCCTTGTTCCCTGGTTTATATTGTCGTGGCATCTCCTAAATAGGCCCTGGTGACTTCTTCATTGTTTTGAATCTCTTCTGTCGTTCCCTCTGCCAGCTTTTTTCCGAAGTTCAAAACAATAATACGCGTTGAGATACTCATTACAATGGACATATCATGTTCCACTAAAATCATTGTCTGGTCCCATTCCTCATTTAATTCAACGAGGAACCGAACCATGTCTTCCTTTTCTTCCAGGTTCATTCCTGCAAAAGGTTCGTCAAGGATCAGGAGTTCCGGTTCCAGTGCAAGAGCCCGTCCCAGTTCCACCCTCTTTCGCAAGCCATACGGTAACGACCCAACAAGTTCATTGCGGATGGGCTGGATTTCAAGGAAGTCGATCAATTCTTCCAGGATAAGTCGATGGCGAACTTCTTCCTTTCGAACGGACGGAGCAAATATCGATGCGAGACCAAAGCCATACCTGCAGTGTATATGTCGGGCTAAAAGCATGTTAGACAATACTGTCATTCCTGGGAAAAGCTCAATATTCTGAAATGTTCTTCCAATTCCACGCTCGACGAGATCATGAGTAGGCAAATGAGTTATATCCTTGCCGTTGAAAAAAATTTTCCCCTGCTGAGGCCTGTAATATCCCGTGATACAATTCAACAGGCTCGTTTTGCCGGCTCCGTTCGGCCCGATCACTGCAAGCAGCTCGCCCGCACTTACTGATAGATCAATCTCGCTCAGTGCCATGAGACCCCCAAAACTAAGAGAAAGACTGCTTACCTCTAAATCAGCGCGCTTTTTTTCCTGCTTTTCAGTGCTGAAAATATCCGGTCGTCCGCGAAATGCCTTCATTTTTTCCCCATATCAACGACTTATCAGCTTGATTTCTTCTTTTCCGGGAACAAAAAAGTTTGTCTGAGGTACGAAGCTGCCATCCTCAAGTACCTTTACGATTCTTGCTTTGAATGAAGCCTCATGATTCGTTTTCGTATATGTAATGTTTGGTACAAGTCCTCCGAAATCCTCATTGGAGAAGGACTCCATTGCATTGTTGATTGTTTCCCCGTTTATCTTTCCGTATTTTTCCTTTGCACGTTCAAATGCCCGCTCCATAATCATGCCTATGACAACACCTTCCCAGTATGCAGCGTCGAATTTCTCCACAGTTTTGTACCTGGACCATAATTCTTCCAATAATTTAATTCCCCTAGAACCATCCACAGGTAGACCGCCGGGAAACTGTATTATAAGACGATCACGTATTAACCCTTTTCCCATTTTAAAAAAATCGGGATCGGTAGATGTCCATGTGCCAAAAAAAGGTGGTTTATAATTAATTCGATCCGCACACTTCAGTGTGGTTATAATCGCGGCAGGGAGCATTTGCACAAATATATACTCTGCTCCCTTTTTTCTTAAGCGAAGAAGCTCTGTTGTCAGATCAACAGTCCTGGGAGGAAATTCTTCAATGGCTACTATGTTTATGTTATGGTTTTTGGCATATTCCCTGCTTGGCTTGTGTATGGAGCGACCATAAGCATTGTTATAGGTTAAGAGACCGACTTTGGGAGCCTCTTTGCCCTTGTGAATGGTACGGATGTATTCAAGAATGGCATAGCAATCCAATTTGTAACTGCCAAAGGGAAGATAGAAGTAATCAACGGGTGGTTCAAGAACTTCCCAGCTTGTGGAATAATTTATCGTCGGTATTTTATACCTTTGTATAAGTGGTTTTGCGGCCATACCTTCTCCTGCACCCCACGTGGCAATCATGTCAACTCTGTCACGAACGGCAAACTTACGTACGGCTGCCACGGCTTCAGGAACTTTATAGCCTGTATCCACAAGGATCAGCTTTATCTTTTCACCTGAGATTCCACCTTTTACATCATTTACATAATTAAAATAATCCTGCTGTCCTTTTGCATGGAACTGCCCCCAGGTAGAAGCAGGACCGGTTAAATTGATTGCGGCCCCTACCTTTATCGTTCCGGCCGGTGTATCCTTTACCCAGCCGAGAAGGATAACGAGGGTAATAGCCATTAAGATAGTGATCTTGTTAAATGTTTTACTCATTTTCTTCTCCTCCTTTTTTTATAAAAAAGGCCGTGTGAAACACACGGCCTTCAAAAAAAAAGCCGTGGGCAGATACCCGATCTGCCCACGGCTCACATACAATTTCAGGTTATGAGCTCAACAGGCAGACCTCACCAAAAAAGCTAAAAAAAGCAAAAAAGCTGCCTATTATCGAAAACCTGTTGTCTATCATTGATTCCACCATTTATTACCTGACTACCTAAACCAACGAATATTAAAAGTCAAGACAAAAAGCTTTCCTTTTATTATTTAATTTCCATTTCTGAATAGAAACTATTTAAAGTACTTCAAAAACTTTGAGTCTGGAGTAATTATAAGTGATGCATCGCTTTTCAGAGATTTCTTATACGCTTCAAGGCTCCTTGTAAATTCAAAGAATTCCAGGTCTTTTTTATATGCATCGGCATATATCTTAATGGATTTTGCGTCACCTTCTCCCTTTGTCTTCTCCGCTATCTTATAAGCCTCTGCCAGTATGATTGTCCTTTCCATATCTGCCTTTGCCGTGATCTTTTGAGATTCTTCCTTGCCCTCCGAGCGATACCGCTTGGCCTGTCTTTCCCTTTCAGCTCTCATCCTGTCAAAGACATGCTTTTCATTCTGTTCGGGCAGATCTGCCCTTTTTATCCTTACATCAACGACTTCAATACCGTAGTCCTGACCCCGTTCGGCCGATTTCTTTGTTACCGTTGTCATAATCCCGCTTCTTGATTTCGAGACGATATCGGATAAATTATGTTGTCCCAGTTCGACCCTTAACTGTGCATACACAATATCGTCAAGTCTCGACTGCGCTCCCATTACATTTTTCACGGTTTTGTAAAATTTCAAGGGGTTGACAATTTTCCATTTTGTGTAATTGTCGACAACAAGGTTTTTCTTGTCCTTCGTAAGAATTTCAGTAGGAGCCGCATCGTATACCAGTATCCTTTTTTCAAAATAGATTACCCGCTGTATGAAGGGTATCTTCAAATGAAGTCCAGGGGCAGAGATTCCTTCAATCGGTTTACCCAGTTGTATGACAATTGCCTGTTGTGTCTGATCAACCACAAAAAGAGACTGAGCGGCGGCGAGAGCAATTATAAATAATACAATTATTACCAATGTTCCCTTTTTTTTCATTGTTTCCTCCGATATTTCACTGAAAAGCTTCGAAATATATTATTTCAGCTTTTCTATATTCTTTCTACCCAACGGAAGATGTGGCAATATATTTTTACCAACGCTTCCTTCAACGATAATCTTATCCATTGTCGGAAGGATTTCTTCCATCGTCTCAATATACATTCTTTTCCTGGTTACCTCTTGGGCAGTCCTGTACTGTGAGAGCATCTGCAAAAATCTGCTTGCATCCCCCTGGGCTTGAATGATCTTGGATTCCCTGTAGGCGACAGCATCATTTGTGATCTGTGCCGATTTTCCCTTTGCAATGGGAATGATTTCGTTCCGGTAACCATAGGCATCATTAATCATTTTCGATTTATCTTCCTTGGCGCTGGCAACATCCTTAAAGGCAGTCATTACCTGATCCGGTGGATGAACGTCTTGAAGCTGAACAGCCACTATATGTATCCCGGCTTTGTAGCCATCCAGGATGAACTGGAGTATTTCTTTAGTATCCTGTTGAATCTGATATTTTCCAACAGTCAGAATGTCATCGATATCATTATCGCCAATCGTCTGTCTCATGGCAGCTTCTGCAGCGTCTTTGACCGTTTTCGCCTGATTTTGCACGTTAAAGAGATATTCAACAGGCTCTTTGATTTTGTATTGAACAATAAACGTTAGATTAACGATATTTTCAGCCCTGGTAAGCATCAAACTTTCACTTGGAACCTCCCTGTTCCTTCCCGATTGTCTTTCGCCTAACGTTCTGAATCCAATTTCTATTCTACGAACCTGTGTCACTTTTGGTTTCACAACAGTCTCTATGGGAAGGGGTGCATGGTAGTGAGGCCCCGGCGTTGTGGTGCGTACGGCTTCGCCGAACCTTTTAACGACCCCTAATTGATCAGGTGCAACAAAGTAAATTCCCGAGGCAAGCCATAGTATAAGTATTATGACAATGATTGAAGGTATGAACCCATACTTTCCTATTGAGGGTAATTTATTGATGGGAATTATTTTTTTCAGTTTATCAATTGTTTCTTTCATGTCAGGCGGCCGTTTGCCACCCCATGGACCACCTTCGTCATCCTGCCAGGCCATGATAATACCTCCCGAGTACTCACTTACTTTTCCAACAAGCCTAACACGTCAATAAATGGGTGTCAATATATAAACAAGCAACGAGCAATGGGCAATGGGCAACGAGAAATGAGGTTGGGATTCTCTTTACTCCCCATACTTATTTATGCTATAAATCGAAGCCATAAAGACTTTTAGAGTCTTTATTCACAGCAACTGTTTTTTTGCGCAGATGGCGATGTCAGCAGTGAAAAGGTACACGGTACAAGGACAAAGGTCCAAGGAAAAGCCTTTAGCCTTTAGTCCTCATTGCTCATTGCTTAGTCCTTGCGGCTTGGCCGCTTTAGAGGAGATAATTAATGAACCCGGAAGTGTTTAGAGAATATGATGTCAGAGGTGTTGTTGACAGGGACCTGAACGATGATTTTGTGTATCACCTGGGAAAAGCTATCGGAACGTATGGAAGAAACAAGGGCGTAAAGACGATGACGACGGGAAGAGACTGTCGACTTACGTCAGAAGAATATCATAATGCCATCACAAAGGGTATTACGTCCACGGGTATCGATGTGATAGATATAGGACTTTGCGCTACTCCCATACTCTATTTTTCCATCAGATATTTGAAAACAGATGGAGGAGTGATGGTGACGGGAAGCCATAACCCCCCTGAATTTAATGGATTTAAGATATGCGTTGGACCCGATACGATTTACGGGGAAGAGATACAGAATTTAAGAAAAATCATGGAAGGATCAGATTATCTGTCCGGACAGGGAAAAGTCAGTGAGCAGGATATTACGAAACCTTACCATGATTATATATTCGAAAATGTCAAGGTTAGAGCCGGGTTCAACGTTGTACTGGATGCCGGAAATGGTGTCGGGGGATTCTTTGCCATGCCGCTATTTGAAAGATTCAAGTGCACCGTAACGCCCCTTTACTGTGAGATGGATGGTCGTTTCCCTAATCATTTTCCGGATCCGACGGTTGAAGAAAACCTTACTAAACTTATTCATCTTGTAAATGAAAAAAAGGCAGATGTTGGGATCGCATATGATGGTGATGCCGATCGAATAGGGATAATAACAGACAGGGGCGAAATAATCTGGGGGGATGAAATCCTTATACTCTTTTCAAGATTTATCTTGAAGGAGAATCCAGGTGCTGCCATAATAGGCGAAGTCAAGTGTTCTCAAAATCTTTATGATGATATCGAAAAAAACGGTGGCCGTGCTATTATGTGGAAGGCAGGCCATTCCCTTATCAAAGGCAAGATGAAAGAGGAGAAGGCATTGCTGGCCGGTGAGATGAGTGGTCACATGTTCTTTGCCGACCGTTACTACGGTTACGATGATGCCATCTACGCGTCGGCCAGGCTCCTTGAAATTCTTTCTAAAAGCGGTAAAAAGCTCAGTGAAATTCTTTCAGATGTACCGAAGTCCTTTAACACCCCGGAGATCAGGGTGGATTGTCCCGACAATATTAAATTTCAGGTGGTAGAAAAAGTTAAAAATTATTTTCAAAAAGACTATGAAATCATTGATATTGATGGTGTCCGTATTAAGTTTGACGATGGCTGGGGGCTGGTAAGGGCTTCAAACACACAGCCCGTACTTGTCCTTCGGTTCGAGTCATGGACTGAAAAAGGACTTAATTCTATAAAAAGTTTCGTTGAGAAGATTGTTAAAGACACCACGAATAATATGTAGGAGAATTTTGAATAAGTTGAATCATTCAATCAGGTAAAGGAAGAGAGCTATGCTGAATTTTTCTCAAAAAAATACGAAAATAACTACATTGTATTTATTGGGCAAGGGAACGGAGGAACTCGGGCCCAAACTCAGGCTAAGTTCACGGCGTAAGAAGACAGTCCTTATTGTTCCAGCCCTGGCAACGGAATTTACATTAGAAGAAAACAGGCCGGTATTTATAAATATTTTAAGGCACCTGGCTAAAACAACATACCTTTCAAAAATTATTTTCGGTCTTGACAGGGCAACAACTGAAGAGGCCCTGGAACTCGCCAGTCTTTTGAAAAAGCATCGTATCAAGAACTGTGTTATTCAACATAACGAGGGTGGGGGATTTAAGTCTCTTTACCAGATGCTTAACGATGCCGGCTTTGGTCTTGAACAGCCGGGCAAGGGCAAAAACATGTTCATGTCGTTTGGAATTGCCCAGGCTCTGGGAGCAAAGTGTATCGGTGTTCTCGATGCTGACATAAAAACGTTTCACCGACGGCAGCTCGACCGTCTCTTTTATCCCGTTCTTGCTCTGGATTATGAATTTTCAAAGGCCTTTTATTCAAGAATCGGAGACGGTCGTATGTACGGGCGTGTTAAACGACTTCTGGTGGATCCCCTTCTTCTTTCACTCAAGCGAAAATTTGCAGACTCGGGTGATGAAAAGTTTCTCAGGCTTGTCGATTATCTTCTGGCATTTAATTACCAGCTCTCGGGTGAGGTGGTATTTGATGCAAGCCTTCTCAAGCGGATGCACTTTGCCACCAATTGGGGAGTTGAAATCTTCACGCTTATAGAAGTATACAGGAGGGCAAACAATGTTGCCCAAGTGCAGTTCGATACAAAACCCTTTGATCATAAGCACCAGACAGTCTCTCTTGAAGACAGGGAAAAGGGTCTCTACAAAATGGCCATAGATATTGTAACCACCATCTTTTCAGCCCTTGTAGTTGAAGAAGGTCTTGAAATCTCAGATTACTTTATCCAGGATCTGACTGTAACGTACCTGAACGTGGCCGACGAAATGATCAAGAAGTATGCCGACAATTCCTCCTTTTCGTCATTGAATTACGACCGCAATGCGGAGGAAGCATTGGTACGCGGGATATTCAGGGATGCTATTCTTGCTGCCGGCGATTACCTGACTTCACCATATCGCCTCACAGAACGCTTTTTGCGACTGTTGTCAAGCGATGACAGGTTTCGCAAGTATGTGAAGAGCGGGTTGGACAAGGACCTGCTTGCCTATGAAAGAGAAAACCAGAGCCAGTTGTTTGAAGTACCTCAAACCGTTTCATGGGAACGGATACTTATGAAGCTGCCGAGAATTCTTTATGATATTAGCGATACGATCGAAAAAGAGAAGGCTTTTTATGCGAAAGCGTGAAAATACAATTTTTAATTCTTAATTTTGAATTTTTA
>CAZKGS010000063.1:0-11565 GCA_964552105.1 uncultured Syntrophaceae bacterium | reverse complement strand
CCCCTTTTGCCCAATTTCTGCGTCAGGCTCAAATTTTAATCCTCGAAATATCCAACATATTCCTGTGGTTAAAATTTTTGCCTTCCTTGAACTTGAACAAAATTGAACATTCTGCAAAGGTCTCAAGATGTCTAAAAACACAAGATCATCGTTGGATAAACTTATAAACGAAAGAAGGAGCATACGAAAGTATAAAACGGAGATGCCTTCGGAAGATTGGATCATCAGTATGATCCACTGTGCCATAAGAGCCCCCTCCCCTGTAAACAGTCAACCGGTTCGGTTTATCCGGATCAGCTCCCCCGAAATAAGGAAAAAACTTTATGAGGCAATGGCTTCCGGCCGACAGAAAATTCTGAACTCCCTGGAAGCACATGACAGACCAAAGAGGCTGAGGAACTGGATAAACAGCTACTGGCGATTCTCGGAATTCATATTCAAGGCGCCCATCCTTTTAGCTGTGGGGACTATCCTGTCAACTCAAAGTTTTTCAGAAAGGTTGCTTGATGCCGGATTAGTTGAACAAAATGTAAGGAGAAGTACCGATGTGGATATCACCGTCGGTCTGGCCCTGAAGGGATTTATCCTTAAAGGGGAAGAACTTGGCCTGGGCTCATGTATTCTTACCGCTCCACTGGTTTTTATCTCGAACGTTGAAGAAATTCTCGAGGTTGAAGGAATACGTGTCAAATGTCTTGTTACTGCAGGTTTCCCCGATGAAGAACCCCGATTACCTGAGAGAAAAAGTGTCGAAGAGGTTTATAGTGACATTTGAGGTATCCATTTAAAATGCCAAAAAGAGTAGTTATTACTTCCATAGGAGTTTTCTCGTCTCTCGGTTTTTCTACTGAACAGATTGTTGATAATTTGCAGAACGGAAGGGTCGCTTTTGAGAGACCTTCCTTTGATGACAGTGTGGTCACCTGCCCTATCAGGAACTTCGATATAAGAAATTTCATCACTCCCTTTAAAGACCGGCGATACCTGAACCGGGGCGCGCAGTTTTGCGTCGTATCGGCTGTGGAGGCCGTAAAAAATGCCGGGATCAGCAATGAATTACTTTCAAATGCCGGTTTATTCATAGGAGCCGGCCCCAACCTGGATATAGGAGGGGAATTTCCGGAAGTCCGCGGGGGTGATATAGACCGGGAATATCTCAAGGCCCTATGGATCTTGAGGTTTCTCCCGAATACGGCAGCTTCCGCCATAGCCAGATTGACCGGCATACATGGGGAAAATCTCACTATAACTACTGCATGCGCCGCTTCCCTGCAGGCTATTGGAGAGGCATTTAGAAAAATTAAGTACGGTCATCTCGACCTGGCTTTTGCAGGTGGAGGCGATTCACGTCTAAGTCGTGGTGGCATCCTCGCTTATAAAAAAGCCCATGCATTGTATACGGGAAACTGTGATTTCGCGAAAGCGAGCCGCCCTTTTGATACTGACAGGAACGGATTCGTCCCCGGCGAGGGGGGTGCATTTTTTCTCCTGGAAGAGATGGATCACGCTCAAAGAAGGGGTGGAACAATCTACGGGGAAATATGCGGTTTTGGAAACTCTATTGACGGATACAACATGACTGCCCCGGACCCTGATGGAAGGTGGGGAGAAAAGGCGGTACTTGCCGCTTTAAATGAGGCAGGAATGTCTCCTTCTGAGGTTGATGTAGTGTCTGCCCACGGAACAGGTACATCCCTTAATGATGACATGGAGGCAAATTTGATAGATCGCGTCTATGGAGGACATGATCCCTTTGTCATTGCCCTGAAGTCATGGATCGGACACATATCGGCAGCCTGCGGGGCCGTGGAGCTGGCGATCACTCTGGCCTGCATGCGAAACAATTATCTGCCCGAGATAAGAAATCTGAAAGAGCCGTGTCACCCCAAAATTAACTTCGTCAGGAACGGGCAAGAACATTCCATCAACACGGTTATGGTAGAAAACTTCGGCTTTGGGGGACAGAATTGCGCACTTATTATTTCATCTCACGCAAAGACGCAAAGGACGCAAGGAAAGACGTAAGATGAAAAATTTAGAACTGATCTGTAAAAAATATAAAGAGAGAATTGCCAATGAGCCTTAAAACTTCGCGCTCTTCGCGTCTTTGCGGTAAATTATTGCGCAACAGAATAAAAATAAATACCGGTTTGGAAGGCTTTGTTCTTATTGATGAAATCACCGAAGCCGGAACGGAAAGCATCAAAGGGATTAAAAATTTTTCGAATTCTCCCGCTTACCTGGGTATTGAATCTCTTGCCCAGTTAGGTGCTTACCATGTCCGTTTCCTCACCCGTTTTGAGAGGCACGCGTTTCTATTGAAGATAACACACTGCCGGATGTCCGCGGAGCAGGTTTTAGACGGCAGATACCTGCTTCACGGAACACTTATGAACCGGAGCGATTCTGCATTTGTCTATACCCTGGAGACTAAAAAAGAAAGTGACTCCCTGATTTATGGTGAGTTCCTGTACGGAACTCTTGATTATAACGACAATTTCAAGAAGGAAATATTACAAAACCATTACCGGAAGGTGTTTTCATGTTTGCTAAACGATTTAAAAACAGAATAGCCATCCAGAAGCAGTCCGGCCTGTACCGGAATCCCCCCGAAATAAGGGATAAGGAGGGAAAATATCTTCTTATCGGCAATAAAAAGGTCCTTAATTTTGCATCCAACGACTATCTCGGCCTCAGCACATCTGAGGAACTGAAGCACAAAGTGGCCAGGAATTTTCAGAAATACAGCACATCCTCCTCATCATCACGGCTTGTTTCGGGCAATTATTCGGTCATAACCAGAGCGGAAAAAGAATACGCACAATATTTCGGCTATGCGGATGCACTTTTTTTCCCCAGCGGCTACCAGGCAAATGTTGGAATTCTTTCGACCTTTTTCGAGCAGGGAGATACCCTGATCTTCGACAAGCATATCCACGCAAGCAGCGTCAAAGGAATGACTTTAAGCGGGGCCGACTTCCTGGGATATAATCATAACTCCATGTCCCACCTTTCTAAAAGATTGAAGGCAAACAATCATAAACAGGTCGCCGTCCTTACGGAATCTCTTTTCAGCATGGATGGTGATTTTCTGGATGTTGATGGTTTGGAAGAACTTAAAAAGTTTAACGGTTTTTTGAGCGTGGTAGATGAGGCCCACGCATTTGGGGCAGTGGGCGAAAACGGCCGCGGCATAGCCCGTAATGTGGCAGATATCGCCGTAGGAACCTTCGGCAAGGCACTGGGTCTTTTCGGCGCATTTGTACTCCTGCCAAAAGGACTGAAAGAATACCTCTTCAATTTTTCTTCTCCCCTTATCTACACCACTACCCTTCCCGAAGCACACGCAGCCTCGGCTATTGATATATTGCAAATCATCTCTGAAAGTGAAAACCAAAGAAAACATCTGCGCGAAGTAAGCCATTTCTTAAAAGAGGGTTTGATGCGTGAAGGATTCAAGGTTAATGGGGATGCCCATATTCTTGCCCTGGAAATCGGTGATGAAGACAGGGCCGTTGAAGTATCCCGGAGTTTGCTCGATAAGAATATCTTTGTTTTACCGGCCAGGTATCCCACGGTACCGATGGGCAAGGCCATATTGAGGATAGGAATGACCGCTTCGCATACTGAAGACGATGTGACGCTTTTTATCAATTCTATAAAGGAGACATACAGAAAGTTTGAAGAGAAAAATGGATGATCTTTATATTGTCGGAACCGATACAGGGGTGGGGAAAACCGTATTATCCCTTTTACTGATGCAGTTTTTCTATTCAAAAGAGTTTACACCGTTTTACCTGAAACCGGCCCAGACGGGATGCCAGAATCCCTACGATACAGACAGCGATGCGAATTTTATCTATCAGCATGTAAAGCCTCTCGGCAGGAAAGACCCGGCTGATTCCGTAATATACTGTTTTAAAAATCCAAAGGCGCCCTACTTTGCCGCCCGGAACGAAGGAAAAGAAATAGATTTCAGGATAATACAGGAAGTCATAGATAAGAAAAGAACCCTTTACTCCCCGATTATTATAGAGGCAGCCGGCGGACTTTTTGTGCCTGTCAATAAAGAATTGTTGATAATAGATACAATCAGGATGACAAAAGCCAGACCGATTATCGCCTCCCGGGCCGGACTCGGAACTATAAACCATACACTCCTCACCGTAGAGGCCCTGAAAGGAAGGGGAATACAGCCGGCAGGAATTGTTCTGATAGATTCCGGAGATAAGAACACACCGGAGGATATGATAGGCGAAAACATAGAAGCCATTGAGAAGATCTCCGGTATAGAAGTTGCCGGAGTAATCGGAAAGATCGTTGATTTTTCAAATCCAGACCGGGATTGCTTTCTGACTCTTGAAAGATTATTTGAGACCTTTGCATAACGTCCCCTTTTGCCCAATTTCTGCGTCAGACTCAAATTTTAATCCTCGAAATATCCAATATATTCCTGTGGTTAAAATTTTCGCCTTCCTTGAACTTGAACAAAATTGAACGTTCTGCAAAGGTCTCTATTTGTCAGGTAGAAGACCTTCCTTGCTCAAGTCTTGCCTTTAACGGAATTCGTAATTTAATTCAAAATCATTATAGTGGAACAAATTTTGCATTTAAGGTGATGGTATAACTAACTATCGTCAAATACCTGACACCCGAATTTCTAAGCACAGATACCTGCCACAGGGTTTTTAAGGAAAAGGGCTTTGGGTTTTTGTGAGGAAGAAAATGGAAATTGCAAACAAAATAAACCTTTTCGTTTTATAATCTTTTAACATTCCGAGGACATTCTTATGAGAGGAAAACCAGCATATGAAGAATTGAAGCAGAGGGTTCAAAAATTAGAAAAAGAGATCCTCGACCTCAGACAGAGTGAGGAAGTGCAGAAACAAGCTGAAGAAAGATACCGCACCCTTGTAGAGTCCACATTAGACCTTATCTTCACCGTTGACAGGAGAGGAACGTTCACATATGTCAACCCGACACTTGAGAAGGTTACCGGTTACACTTCCTCCGAGTTGATTGGACATCCATTCACATACATCATAGCCTCCGAACTGATAGAATCCACCGTCAACCGATTCAGGAAAGGCGTAAGGGGCGATAGCATTCCTCCTTATAAAGCCGATATTGTTCACAGAAATGGAACAAGGATACCCGTAGAATTTCAAGTGACCACATTACATGATAAGAATGGCAAACCCACAGGGAGATTTGGTTTCGGCCGTGACATCACCGAGAGAAAAAAGGAAGAAGAGATTTACAGAACCTTGGCAAACACATCCCGCGCCGGTGTCTATATCGTTCAGGACGGCAAGTTTCAATTTATCAATCATAATGCGGCCATGTATGCGGGCTATACCGAGGAAGAGATGACAGGAGTGGAAGCTCTCAGCATCCTTCATCCCGAAGACAGAAAAGCTGCCATAGAGAACGCCGGAAAGATGCTAAGAGGGGAAACCACCACTCCCTACGAATTCAGGATCATCACCAAAGACGGACAGATACGCTGGATCATGGAGACCCTTGCATCCATTGATTACCGTGGAAAGCAGGCTATACTTGGCAACTCTCTGGATGTAACCGAACTCCGGGAGATGAGGCGGGGGCTGGAAGAGAGCGAAAAGAAACTTTATCACATCATTGCGGGAATTTCCGTACCCACCTTTGTTATAGACAATAACCACACTATCACTCACTGGAACAGGGCCTGTGAAAATCTTACCGGCATTTCTGAACAAGAAGTAATTGGAACCAGTAAACAATGGTCCGCTTTCTATTCTGCCGAAAGACCCACTATGGCCGATCTTATAGTAGATAAAACAGCAGGGGAAGCGATATACGAGTACTATGAGGGCAAGTGTCAAAAATCTGTTCTTATGGAGGACGCATACGAAACTGAAGGTTTCTTTTCGGCTCTTGGAGAAGGCGGTAAGTGGCTTTTCCTTACATCTGTGCCATTGAAAAACACAGCGGGAGAAGTAATTGGGGCGATAGAAACCTTGCAGGACACCACCGAGCGCAGGCGGGCGGAGGAACAGCTCCAGCAGGCCAAAATAGAGGCCGAAGAGGCAAGCCTGGCAAAGAGCCAGTTTCTCGCCAGCATGAGCCACGAGATCCGCACGCCCATGAACGCAATTATCGGCATGTCCGAACTTCTCGCGGGCACTTCCCTTTACGACGAGCAGAATGATTATGTGGAGATGATACAGGTTTCGGCTGACAGCCTCCTCGGTATAATAAATGATATACTGGATCTGTCAAAGATTGAAGCGGGACATATCGAACTCGAAGAAACAGAATTCAACCTGAGGGAGGTCGTGGAAACAACGGGCGTTACCCTGGCAACAAGGGCGAACAAAAAGGGTCTTGAGCTTCTGTGTCATATAAGGCCTGATACGCCGGCACATATTGTGGGCGACCCTATGAGGCTACGCCAGATCCTGGTCAATCTCACAGGCAATGCCATAAAATTTACTGAAAATGGCGAGATTGTCATAAGCGTGGAAGCAGCCGAGAAGAAAGACGACAATGTAGTTTTACACTTCCGTGTTTCCGATACGGGGATCGGCATCCCGAAAGAAAAACGGGAGAAGATATTCGAAAGTTTCACTCAGGCAGACAGCTCTACAACCCGTCAATACGGGGGTACGGGTCTCGGTTTGACCATTTCAAGACAGCTCGTTGAGATGATGGGGGGCAAAATCTGGGTGGAAAGCAAAGAGGGAAAGGGAAGCGTCTTTCATTTCACCATTCACACACGTACAGTAGAAGGAGTTGAAGACGTAGATGAGGTCATGCCCCATGAAATAGCTAATCTCAGGATTTTGATTGTGGATGATAATTTGACGAACCGTATGATCCTGCGAGAGATAACCTCTGCATGGGACTTTTTACCCGGGGAAGCGAGAGGTTGCTCAACTGCCCTGAGGAAATTAAAGCAGGCAAAGAAAAATGGTAATTCTTATCAGTTTATTCTGCTGGACAAAAACATGCCGGATATAGATGGGTTTGAAACTGCCAGAAGAATAAAGAAACTGCCGGAATATACCGATATACCCATTATTCTTTTGACTTCAAGTGAAGCGAAAGGTGACAGAAAGAAGGCAAATGATATCGGAATTTCAGAAGTTTTGCTGAAACCTGTAAGACGCTCAAAGCTTTATGACGTTATTGTCAGCTCCATCGTAGGTGTCAGAAAGAAAAATGGGCTTCCTGAAAAGCAAATAGCCGAATCATTTCTCAAAGGCAAACCACTGGAGATACTGCTTGCCGAGGATAACCTGATAAACCAGAAGTTGGCCGTAAGGTTTCTGGAAAAGCAGGGCTGGCGTGTGACTGTTGCCAACAATGGCAAAGAGGCCGTTGATCTCTCTGACAACGGCGGATTCGATTTTATTTTGATGGATGTCCAGATGCCGGAGATGGACGGGGTTAAGGCAACAAAGGAGATAAGAAAAAGAGAGCAAGGTACAGACAGGCATATTCCCATTATCGCTCTTACAGCCCACGCCTTTGAAGGGGACAGAAAGAAATGTCTTGCCGCGGGCATGGACGGATACGCGACAAAGCCAATCAGGGTTAAGGAGCTGTTTACAACGATAGAAAAGACACTGGATTCCAGTGACACGAGGACACAGAAGGAGGCACAAGATGAAGGAAGAAAATGCCAGGCCGGTATTTGACATGGATCATGCTCTGGACATAACCGGCGGGGATACGGAATTTTTGAAAGAACTGGTCGAATTATTTAATGCCGATTGCCCCCAGAAATTAAACGTTATATCCAAGGCCTTAGAGGATAAAGACTTCAAAACTCTCGATGAAGCCGCCCACAGCCTTAAGGGAGCATCCGGCAACCTTGGGCTTATCTGTCTCCATGAGCTTTCTTTAAAACTGGAAAAGATGGGAAAATCGGAAAATATCGATGAGGCAGATGAAACCTTTAAAGAGCTTGAAGAGGAGCTTGAAAGATTCGGAAAGTTTATTTCAAGGCCGGGATGGGAAGAAAAATGAAGTTGCTCATAGTGGAAGATGAAAAGACTATCCGCATGACCCTGCAAAGGCTGCTGGAAACTCAGGGATATGATGTTCTGGCGGCAGAGAATGGCCGGGAGGGCTGGAAGATCTTTGAGAGAGAAAAGGATGACATCTATTTTGCCATCCTTGACTGGATGATGCCTGAGATGAATGGTATTGAGCTGTGCCGTCGGATAAAAGAGTCCTCTGTTCCCCATTATATCTATGTAATGTTCCTGACGGGGAAGAAAGATGTAGAAAGTGTCATCGAAGGATTTGAGACAGGAGCCGATGATTATATTACGAAACCCTTTAACAGGAGGGAGGTTCTTGTCCGTTTAAGTGTGGGCGAAAGGATTGTTGACCTTGAGCGGGAGTTGAAAGAGATAAACGAAAAGCTTCATCTACTCGCAATAAAAGATGGTCTCACTGGAATTTTAAACAGGAGGGCACTCTTTGAACGACTGGAAGAAGAGTTGTCCAGGTCGGCCCGTACAAGCAATCTATTATGTCTGATTATGCTTGACATTGATCACTTTAAAAAAGTTAATGATGTACATGGACATGTAATGGGCGATAAGGTCCTTGTCGAGGTTGTTAACAGGATAAAATCTGCGCTAAGGCCTTATGATATTCTTGGCAGATACGGGGGCGAAGAATTTCTGATTGGAGCGTGTGTAACCGATCAGGAAAACGGTATAGCGATTGCGGAGAGGCTTCGCGTCTGCGTCGGTGAAAGACCTTTTGAAATCGATAGTGAACATTTGAACATAAGAATAAGCCTCGGTGTAACCAACCTAATACCGTCAGGCAAAGGTGATACAGATAATGTCCTTGAAGCCGCGATAAAGTCGGCGGACAGCGCTCTTTACAGGGCAAAGGAAAAAGGCAGAAACAGGGTGGAATGTGAATAGTTCCAAGAAAAGCATTCTTTTGATTAATCCCTGGATACATGACTTTGCTGCGTATGACTTCTGGTCAAAACCTGTTGGGCTTTTATATCTGGCGTCGTTACTGAGAAAAAATGGTTATCAAGTACAGTACATCGACTGCCTTAATCCCTGCCATCCCGAAACGAAGCATGAAACGCATGTAAAACCACCGAAGAGAAGACCATCGGGAGATGGCAAGTACCCTAAAGAAAACATTCCAAAACCGGAGCCGCTGAAAGATATCCCGAAGAGATACAGCAGGTACGGCATAACACCCCGCATTCTCAAGAACGAACTTCTTCAAATCAAAAAACCCGATCTGATATTCGTTACATCCATGATGACTTACTGGTATCCCGGCATATTCGAAACGATAGACCTTATTCGTCAGAACATTCCCGATGTGCCGGTCATACTGGGGGGAAATTATGCGACCCTTTGCCCGGAACATGCGGCAAAGCGGTCAGGCGCAGACATGATCATTTCCGGTGAAGGTGAAAGAGGTATTAGCAAATTACTAAAGGATCTTTGGGGGAACGATCTTCAATTCATCCCGGACACAAAAAATCTCGATTCATACCCCTACCCTGCATTCGACCTCATTTCGCGCAAGGATCAGGTCCCCATCATGACATCAAGGGGCTGCCCATACAGGTGTACCTACTGCGCGTCACACCTGTTAAACGATGGGTTCCGGGTCAGGGACCCCGTAAAAGTCGTTGACGAGATAGAATTCTGGAACAGGCAGTACGGGATCAAGAACTTTTCTTTTTATGATGATGCCCTGTTTGTCAATTCGAAAGACAGGGCCACACCGATGCTAAAGGAAATCATAAGAAGAAAACTCGATTGCGATTTTCACTGTCCCAATGGCCTTCATCTGAGGGAAATTACTGAAGAATTAAGCAACTTAATGTTCAAGGCAAGATTCAAAACGATTCGCTTCGGATTTGAAACAGTGAGTGTCAAGAGACAAACAGAAACAGGTGGAAAGATTACCAGCGAGGAGACGAAAGAGGCAATTACCCACCTCAGGAATGCGGGTTATAAAACGAAGGAAACTGGCATGTATATTCTTTGCGGCCTTCCCGGTCAAACGGCATTCGAAGTACGTGAAAGCATCAATTTTATCAAATCGTGCGGGGCAAGACCGGTCATCGCCGAGTTTTCACCAATTCCAGGGACTCCGATCTGGGATGAAGCTGTCAAGGCATCTCCATATAACATCAGCGAAGAACCTTTGTTCCACAACAACACTCTTCTTCCCTGCCAGGGAGAACAACTCACTTATGAAATGTACATAGAATTAAAGAAGCTGACGAGGGGGATCTAAACATCTTTTTTAAGTAGAACGTGTTCCCCGAACGGGCCAAAAAGAAGGCTGAAATTAATCCTGTCTTGTTCCTGAGATAAATTCTTCAGTCATTCTGAATGCTTCATCATCGCTAAATTGTTTTGGGGGATGCTTCATAAAGTATGAGGAAGGTGAGTTGAGGACCCCACCCTTCCCTCTTTCGAGAGCCAGTTTGCAGCACCTTATCGCATCTATTACAATACCTCCCGAGTTAGGAGAATCTTCCACGGAAAGACGCAGTTCAAGATTCATGGGAATGCCGCCAAAAAGCTTGCCTTCCATCCGCAGGAAACAGACTTTGTTGTCCTTCTGCCATGCCACCCAATCGCTGGGGCCGATATGGATGTCCTCATCCTCCAGCCGGTTTTCAGTCTGGGACTGCACAGCTTCTATCTTTGATTCCCTTTTCGAACCCAGGCGGATTCTGTCCAGCATGTTCAGAAAATCGGTGTTCCCTCCGGTATTGAGCTGATAAGTCTTCTCCAGCTTCACCCCCCTTTTTCTGAAAAGATTGGTCAGCACTCGATGGACTATGGTGGCACCGAGCTGAGATTTTACATCATCGCCGATAATGGGTAATCCCTTCTCCTCAAATCTCCGGCTCCAGTCAGGGTTACTGGCTATGAACACAGGCATATTGTTTATGAGTCCTATTCCTGCTTCCAGAGCACATTCGGCATAAAATTTAGCAGCTTTTTCAGACCCTACGGGGAGATAATTTAAGAGGATTTCAGCACCTGATTCTTTAAGTTCTCTGATTACATCTTCTTTGCCAGCATCTTTCTGGTTGGACAAAAGGAAGGTATATTTCTCATCATAATTTTTCATGTGATCAGCAATGCCGTCCAGAACCCGGCCCATGCTGACAATAGTTCCTGTCTTCGAAAGATCCTTACAGAAGGTTTTGGTACAGTTTGGAAGCTCGAAGATAGCTTCGGATACATCCTTTCCAACTTTCCTCTTATCAACGTCAAAGGCGGCTACCACCTCAATGTCATAAGGTTTATAACCACCGATTTCCCAGTGCATCAATCCGATAGCTTCTTTGCTGTCTATATTTTTATAGTACTCAATACCCTGAAGTAATGCGCTTGCGCAGTTTCCAATTCCGATAATTCCCACTCTGATCTTATCCATGATCAATAATTCCCTTTCCAGTGTATTTTTGCGTGGAGATTCGTACTTACAGGGCAATGATTAATTAACATAATGAGACCTTTGCATAACGTCCCCTTTTGACCAATTTCTGCGTCAGTCTCAAAT
>CAZKGS010000062.1:0-11630 GCA_964552105.1 uncultured Syntrophaceae bacterium | reverse complement strand
AAGCGGACAATTCATTTGCTACAAAACCGGACACTTCTATTTGTTGACAACAGCTAAAATTTTTAAAGTATTCAACCCGTTCAGAAAACATGCCCTCCTACTAAGGAACAAGGAAAAAGGTGGGTGGCATGGACTGCTCGGCTGAGCGTTCGACTGAGCGCTCACGCCGAAGTTTCGCCGAAGACAAATTTATTTGTCCGTGGACGGATACGTCAAAGGGCAGGGAGATTGTAGGGGCCGATGCTCCCATCGGCCTTTGATGAGATAAAAAGAGTAAAAGGGACCGCAAGGATCGTTTATTCCGACATTTTTTCATTTCCTTTTTTGTATTGCTCGTCCAGATCGTATTCAAAAAATCCCTTCTTACGCTCATCGCTTTCGTCAGGTGTGTATTCGGTAGGTGCTGTTCCCTCGAGGAAACACGCGAAAATGGACTTTTTGGAATCGGGCCGTGCCAGCAGCCCAGTTTTAGGATCTATCTTCGCAAATACAACGCCTTCCGGTGGAGAAAAAAATTCGACTGGTTTCCCTTTCAAGGCGTTCTCCATAAAATAGAGGAAGACAGGACTGGCCGTTCTTGAGCCGGTTTCATGTTTTCCAAGGGGCTGCAGATTGTCAAAGCCGACCCAGGTGCCGGTTACAAGTGATGGTGTAAATCCTATGAACCATGCATCGTTGAGATCATTTGTTGTTCCTGTTTTCCCTGCCACCGGTCTGCCAAGGGCCCTCACCCGCCTGCCTGTGCCGTGCTGAACGACTTCCTGAAGCAGGTGGGAAGTTATGTATGCAATACGGGGATCTATAACCTGTTCTGCTTCGGGTTCATTTTCTTCAAACACATGGTTCGTTCTGTCAACAATCTTTCTTATGAAATACGGCTTTGCTTTCTTCCCGTTGTTTGCAAAAACGCCATAGGCCATCACCATTTCTTCAAGTGTCACTCCGGATGAGCCCAGTGCCATGGAAAGATCTCTTGCAACAGGAGATGTGATCCCCATGTTTGCGGCGTAATCGGCAGCATAATTTATACCGATATCCTTTAAAACCTTTATGGTTACGAGATTTCTTGATTTGACAAGGGCGGTTCTCAAGGTTGTGGGACCATAAAATTTTTCCTCATAGTTACGCGGTTTCCATGTGCTGTCTTTCAAAGTATCCTTAAATATGATAGGCGTATCCATTATGATCGTGGCAGGTGTCATTCCCTTGTCGAAAGCTGCAGCATAGATAAATGGTTTAAAGGCGGATCCTGGCTGCCTTCTTGATTGTGTTGCCCTGTTGAATTCACTTTTCTTGTAGTCCCTTCCTCCGACCATGGCCTTTATCTGACCTGTTTTCACATCCATACAGAGAAGGGAACCCTGAGCGGCTGGTTCCTGTTCTAAAGCCAGCTTAAATTGTGGTTCAGTATTCATGTCCACATTTAAAATTTTTACTTTTACAACATCACCAATATTAAGGACGTCTGCGGGGCCTTCGATTTTAACGGTATTGTAGGCAACATCAGGATCAGGTGTCCGTGCCCATGACATATCGTCCAGAGACATGGTGCCGTGGTATTGGCCTATCCGTAGTCGCACCATCTTTTTCTTGCTGTCAATATCCACCACCAGAGCCTGTACGATCCGGCCTTTTCCAGGTCGTTCATCCTTCAGGCCGTTATCCATCTTTTCCAGGAAGGAATCGAATTCTTCTTTTGGGATTCTTTGCAGTGCCCCTCTGTACCCCTGCCGCTTATCCAGTTCTCTGAGACCTCTTTTTACGGCTTCCGTGGCCGCCTTTTGCATTGCCACGTTCAAGGTAGTATAAACCTCCAATCCTTCCTTATAAAGCACTTCACTCCCGTAATCGGATTGAATATACCTGCGAACATTTTCGGTAAAATAAGGGGCTATTTTTTCTTTATCTGAAGACGATTTTAACTCAATGGGTGTTTCCAGTGCAGCGATTTTTTCTTCTTCTGTTATATATCCGTCCCCGGCCATTCTGTTTAATACATAAACCTGTCTCATGCGGGCTCGATTCGGATGAAAGTAGGGAGAGTATCTGCTGGGCGCTTTGGGGAGCCCCGCTAAAAGGGCGGTCTCAGGCAGTGTCAGCTCCACTGCACTTTTTCCAAAATACTTCTGCGCTGCCGCCTCCAATCCGTATGTTCCATGGCCCAGATATATTTGATTCAGGTAGAGATTAAGGATTTCATATTTTTTGAGATATTTGTCTATCTTGTAAGCAAGAATCGCTTCTTTCAGCTTTCTCAAGTAACTCTTTTCGGGGGTTAGAAAAAGGGATTTTGCCACTTGCTGGGTTATCGTGCTTCCCCCCTGTACGATTGTTCCGGCCTCCAGGTTTTTCAGAAAAGCCCGGGCGATACCTTGAAGATCCAAGCCGCCATGATGAAAAAATCGTGCATCTTCGGCGGCTACAAATGCCTGGGTAACAAACTTGGGTACATCCGTAATCTTGATTATCTTTCTGTCTTCCAGGTAAAACTCATCTATCAATTCATCGTTATCGGCATAAACTCTGGTGATAATACTGGGGCGATAGTCCTTAAGGGATGCAATACTGGGCAATTCTCTCGTGAGGTAATAGAAAAAGCCGGCTCCAGCCGCGGCCCCGACGAGGAAAATGATAAGTAGCGCCAAGAAGATTTTTCTAATAAAGCTACCTTTTTTGACCTTCTTTTTCTTTATGTTTTTTAAAGAATCTTTGTCATTATCCATCATGCTTCGTGTTCTGACACCTCTTCTTCCTCTTCAGACACCTTTTTTTCTCCCAGTTTTACCACCCAGACACTGGCTTCGTAAAGAAGCATGAGAGGTAAGGCCATCAGCACCTGGGTTACGACATCCGGAGGAGTAAATAATGCGGCAGTAACGAATATCAGCAATATGGCATATTTCCTCTTGGTTTTCAAAGTTCTGGAATTTACCAGGCCTATTCGGGAAAGAAAAAACATAAAGATGGGAAGCTCAAAAATAATTCCAAATGCCAGGAGAAGTTTAAACGAGAAAGACAAATACTCCTTTATTGAAAGCATGGGCTTGATAAAATCTGTGCCGAAGGCGAGAAAAAATTTAAAACCAAAGGGAAAGACAACATAGTACGCAAATGATGAGCCTCCCAGAAAAAATATGGTAGAAAAAAACACAAACGGGAAGACATATTTTTTCTCGGATTTATAAAGGCCGGGAGATATAAACTTCCATATTTGGTACAGGATATACGGGCTTGCAAAGAAAATGGCTCCGAAAAAAGACACCTTGAGATAAGTGAAGAAAGCCTCGGGGAGCCCGGTAAATATCATCGAACTGCTCTCCGGCATAGCAACGACAAGAGGTATTGTGAGAACTTCAAACAGCTTTTCCTTGAAGAAGTAGCATGCGACGAAGAGGACCCCCACTACTGTGATAACACGCATTAATCTACTTCTCATCTCTTCCAGATGGGAGGTAAAGGGCATTTTTTCATCTGTAGCAGGATTATTCATAGGTAAAACGATTCACTCGTAACGGCAGTGTGTTGAAATGAATACGAAAAGTGAATGAAAAGTCACTTATCATCATCCTGATTGTCTGTAGAGTTTGACTTTTCTTCTTTCGTGCCGAACAGAATAGAATCCTTCATTTCTTTTGCTTCATCTCTGATGTCGTTAACATTCAGAGATTCCTTGACGTCATCTGTGGCGCGGCGAAACTCGGCAAGACCTTTGCCCAAAGACCTGGCAAGATCGGGGAGTTTCTTGGGACCAATGATGATCAATGCTACCACAAGGATAACTATCAGTTCGGGCATCCCGATACCAAACATATCAACACCTGTTATTAAAAAGTAGACCGGTAATATATATATAGTTTTCAATGATTGTCAATGTATTTTCATGATTTGCAATTAATGGGAGGGTGTGTTAAAAAATGTCCTTCTTTGCTCGTCGAAGGTCTACTCAACCGTTAACCCTTTAACGATATGGAGTGTGGAAATGTTGAAAAAAACCGGTATTGTGAAAGATGAAAGGTATTTGAGGCACGAGACAGGGCGTTTTCACCCGGAATCACCCGAAAGGCTGGAAGCGATTTATGATATGCTTGAATCTCCGGATATGAAGGGGAAATTCGTTCAGATCGAACCCCGGTATTCAACGCATGAAGAGATCGGCATGGTCCACAGTCAGTCGTATATTGAAATGGTTGCCAAAACAGCGGGTAAGCAACACACATCCCTTGATCCGGATACATCGACCTCGCCAGAATCTTACGATGTGGCAAAATTGGCGGTCGGAGGGTTATTGAATGCCATTGACAGCGTTGTAAGTGGCGAACTCGATAATGCCTTTGCCTTCATAAGACCTCCAGGGCATCATACCGAAACAAGCAGGGCAGCAGGTTTCTGCATTTTTAATAATGTTGCCATTGGTGCGCTTCACGCGATAAAAAAACATGGAATGAAGAGAATCCTTATTGTTGATTGGGATCTACATCACGGAAACGGCACACAAAACTCTTTTTATGAAGATTCAAGAATACTGTATTTTTCGACTCACCAATATCCCTTTTACCCCGGCACAGGCGGGCTTAATGAAATAGGCCGTAAGAAGGGGTTAGGATACACCATCAATGTTCCCCTGGGGCGGGGACCTGGAGATGCCGAATATTTAAAAATCTTCAGAAAGGTTCTTAACCCGGTGGCTCATGCGTTCAACCCCGACATGGTTATGCTTTCCGCGGGGTTTGATATATATTTTGGGGATCCCTTGGGCGGAATGAAAGTTACACCTTCCGGTTTTGCTAATCTGATCCGGGTTCTCTTAAATATTGCCGATGACTGTTCCGGTGGAAAATTTGTTATAACCCTTGAAGGCGGTTATGATATAAAAGGCCAAAGCGAGTCGGCGAAAGCTGTGTTGAACGAAATGAGAGGGGAAACCTTTAAAACAGATGAAAGGCTGGATGAAATAGAGTCAAAATCAGACAGCTCTATCGACAAAATAATCGGGAACGTTATTAATCAGATCGAAGGAGTCTGGCCGGTGTTCTAGAGGAGGAAGAATTGAAAATAACAAGAGAAGAAGTTGACTATGTGGCGCATTTGGCCCGGCTTAACTTGAGAGAAGAGGAGAAGGGGAAGTTTACATCCCAGCTTAATGATATATTGCTATATATGGAAATGCTGAATAAAATTGACACATCAGATGTTAAACCAGTGACGCACGCAATTTCCCTCAGCAACGCCTTCAGAGATGATGTTGTCAAGGAGTCTATAGGTAATAAGATGGCTCTGGCCAATGCGCCTGATGAAATGGGGAACTGTTTCAGGGTTCCCAAAGTTATAGAGTAGAGGTAAAAATGGAGCTTAACGAATTAACAATTCACGAATTGAGTAAAAAATTAAGGGAGGGTGAAACAACCTCCGTTGAAATTACCGAGTCAGTGTTTAATAGAATAGACGCCGTTGAAGATAAAATTCACTCCTTTATTACTATCATGAAGGATTCGGCCCTTGAAGAAGCCCGAAAGGCGGACAGGACAATACAGGAAGGTGATAAGGGTTTGTTGACAGGTATCCCTGTTGCGTTAAAGGACATTATATGTACCAAGGGTATACGTACAACCTGTGGATCCCATATTCTTGAGAATTTCATTCCCCCATACGATTCCACGGTGGTTAAAAAGTTGAGGGAGGCAGGGGCCGTCTTTGTGGGAAAAACGAATATGGACGAGTTTGCCATGGGGTCTTCGACGGAAACATCCTATTTCGGAATTACAAGAAATCCCTGGGATCTGGAAAGAATACCGGGTGGTTCCAGCGGTGGCTCGGCTACTGCCGTTGTTGCTGATCAGTGTATCGCTTCCCTTGGTTCGGATACGGGTGGGTCCATACGTCAGCCCGCCGCTCTGTGCGGTGTTGTGGGAATGAAACCAACCTACGGAAGAGTATCCCGTTTCGGACTGGTTGCTTTTGCATCCTCTCTGGATCAGATCGGACCTTTAAGTAAGGATGTGGAAGACTGTGCCATTATGATGAATGCAATTGCCGGATACGATCCGAATGATTCGACGTCGGTTCCTACGGACGTCCCGGATTACACGAAGTATGTTTCAAAGGATATAGAAGGCTGGACCATAGGAATACCGAAGGAATACTTCATAGAAGGCATTGATCTCGAGGTTTTGGCTGCCGTGGAGGGGACAATTAAACAAGTAGAAAAAATGGGAGGGAAAACTGTTGAAATCTCACTTCCCCACACGGAGTATTGTGTTGCCGTCTATTACGTTATTGCTCCCTCGGAAGCGAGTTCGAATCTTGCTCGATACGATGGGGTAAGATACGGCTTCAGATCAAAAGAGGGCAGGGACCTCCTGGAAATGTATAAAATGAGCCGTGCTGCCGGCTTCGGGAATGAGGTAAAAAGAAGGATCATGATCGGAACCCACTCCCTTTCTTCAGGATATTACGATGCCTATTATAAAAAGGCATCCCAGGTACGGGCTTTGATGAGAGATGATTTTAATGATGCCTTCAAAACGTGTGATGTTATTTTGACCCCCGCTACACCAACACCAGCCTTCCATATTGGTGAGAAGATGGATGACCCGCTTCAGATGTACCTTTGCGACATATTTACATTATCAGCGAACCTGGCTGGTATCCCGGGGATTTCAATACCCTGTGGCTATACAAAGAGCGGCCTTCCCATAGGTTTACAGTTCCTGGCAAAACACTTTGAAGAAGAAAAGCTTATTCAGGTCGCTTCCGCATATGAGAAGAATTCAACAATTGGAAAAAGGAGACCTGATCTATAATGGAATACGAACCGGTTATGGGGCTTGAGGTTCACGCCCAGCTCCTTACAAAAACAAAGATATTTTGCGGTTGTTCAACGAAGTTTGGAGCCGCTCCAAACAGCAATACCTGTCCGATTTGCCTTGGTATGCCCGGTGTACTCCCGGTGATGAATAAAAAGGTTGTGGAATACACCATCAAGATGGCCGTGGCGACCCACTGTCGGATTAACAGGGAAAACAACTTTGCCAGAAAAAACTACTTCTATCCTGATTTGCCAAAGGGTTATCAAATATCTCAGTATGCCTATCCACTTGCAGAAGGGGGATATGTGGACGTGGAGATCAACGGGGGGAAGAAGAGAATAGGTATTACGAGAATTCACATGGAGGAAGATGCCGGAAAACTTATCCATGATGAAAATCATCCTTCCAGTTATGTAGACCTGAACCGGGCAGGGGTACCCCTGATAGAGATTGTCAGTGAACCCGATATGAGAAGCCCGGAAGAAGGGGTTGGATATTTGCGAAGGCTCCACGAGATTCTCGTCTATCTGGAAATTTGTGACGGTAATATGGAGGAGGGAAGTTTTCGTTGCGATGCCAACATTTCTCTGAGGCCGAAGGGGGAGGAGGAATTCGGAATAAGGACGGAATTGAAGAATATGAATTCCTTCAGAAATGTCCAGCGGGCTCTCGAATACGAAATCAAAAGACAGCAGTATGTCCTGGAAAGCGGCGGAGAAGTGATGCAGGAGACCAGACTGTGGGACGATTCCCAGGGTGTTACTCATCCCATGAGGAGTAAAGAAGAAGCGCATGACTATCGTTATTTCCCCGATCCTGACCTTGTCCCTCTTGTGATCTCGGAAGAATGGATAGAAGAGGTAAGAAAAACAATTCCTGAACTTCCCTTGAGAAAGAGGGGACGTTTCGTGAAAGAATACGATATTCCTCCTTATGATGCCGGTGTGTTGACGGCAAGTCGTGATCTGGCTGATTTTTATGAAGAAGCTGTGAAGCATTCGGGCAAACCCAAGATAGCAAGTAACTGGATTATGGGCGATATTTTGGGACATCTAAAAGATGACAAAAAAGATATAAAAGACAGTCCTGTTACACCTGAAGCGCTGGCAAAAATGATCAATCTCATAGAAGACGGTACGATTAGCGGAAAAATTGCCAAGGAAGTTTTCGAGGAGATGTGGAAAACCGGGAAGCAGCCGAAAGAAATTATAGAAGAAAAGGGACTGGTACAGATCACCGATACCGGTGCGCTGGAGACGGCTATAGGAGAAATCCTGAAAGCCAATCCAGCTCAGCTGGAACAATATAAGCAGGGGAAGGAAAAAGTGTTCGGATATTTTGTCGGCCAGGTCATGAAGGTGACAAAAGGAAAGGCCAACCCGAAGCTTGTCAATGAAATCCTAAGAAAGAAGCTTTCTGAATCATGATAAGAACAATCCACTGGGAAGATGATGCCGTTGTCATGATCGACCAGAAGGCCCTTCCTCACGCGGAAAAACATCTAACCTGCCGAAACTACCGGGAAGTCATCACTGCCATCAATGACATGACAATCAGGGGTGCCCCTGCCATAGGGGTTGCTGCAGCCATGGGTATTGCCCTTGGTGTACTGAATCTTCCTGCAAAATCCGGGGGTGAAGGCCTGCAAGGTGATTTTTACAGGATTTGCGATGAATTTTCTAAAACCCGTCCGACCGCAGTAAATCTCTTCTGGGCCATAGAGAGGATGAAGGCATGTTTTAGAAATGTCCTGAAGTCCGATTCAAATTATATTAAAAATGTACTGGTAGAAGAAGCGATTCATATATGTGAGGAAGATATAGCCATAAACAGGCAGATAGGGATACATGGCAGAAAGCTGATCAAAAGCGGAGATACCGTACTTACTCACTGTAATGCCGGTGCACTTGCAACAGGCGGCTACGGCACGGCTTTAGGGGTCATTCGTGCCGCCCGTGAGGAGGGTAAGGAACTTCATGTTTTTGTGGATGAAACCAGGCCGGTTCTCCAGGGTGCAAGACTGACGGCCTGGGAAATGGAAAAAGAAAATATTCCTGCCACATTGATAACGGATAATATGGCCGGATTTGTTATGAAGCAGGGGAAGGTTAATCTGATAATCGTGGGGGCGGATCGTATTGCCTCCAACGGCGACGCGGCCAACAAGATAGGTACTTACTCACTTGCCGTCCTGGCTCGTGAGCACAATATTCCCTTTTATATAGCCGCTCCTTTATCAACGATCGATATGGCGATAAAAAGTGGTGAAGAAATTCCTATTGAGGAGCGAGATGGGGCTGAGGTTACGAATTTCCATGGGGTGAGAACGGCACCGGAGGGAGTGGCAGTTTATAACCCTGCCTTCGATGTGACCCCGAACCGGTATATATCGGCCATTATTACCGAGGAGGGGATTGCCACGGCACCCTTTGAAGAGGAAATCGGGAAACTTTTCAGCAAACAGCGTATTAATAAACAATAAAAAGACAATCACGAAAACACGAAATTAAGAAAATTTAAAGGCATTGATTTTTATTTAATTTCGTGTTTTCGTGATTGTTTGTCTGGTTTAATGCTTATGAAAATGAAAAAACTTTTTCTTTTCGATTTTGACGGTGTCATCGTTGACTCATTGGAGTTGTACCAGGAGATGACGAGTCTCTGTTTCGAAAAAATCGGTAAACCGATAACAAAAAATCATGAAGATTTCCTGGATCTTTTCGATGATAATTTTTACGAGGCCATTCGCAAGAGAGGTATTGATGCCGATGAGTTCAACAGCGCAGCCGCGCTTGTCATCCCCAATATTGACTATGGGAAGGTTGTTCCCTTTGAAGGTTTGATGCCTGTCCTGAAGGAACTCGAGAAGAACAATATCCTCCTCATTGTTTCGTCCAATTCTTCGTATGCTATCAGATTGATTCTTTCAAAATGCAAATTTGACGGTTGCTTTGATGATATCCTGGGCGCTGATTTCATGGTGAGTAAAGTCGATAAGATTTTCCACGCCATGGAAAAATGGGGGATTCCAAAAGATAGAGCATACTTTATAGGAGACACAACAGGGGACATAAAAGAAGCAAAAGAAGCTGGGGTAAAAAGCGTTGCCGTAACCTGGGGCTGGCATACAAAAGAGAGGCTCAAACAGGTTAGGCCCGATTACGTGATTGATAATCCCCATGAGCTTATCAATATTTAAAAGCAAAGGGGAGGGTCAAACCCTAAGCTCCAAGTTAGCTGAGAGCCGGCAACCCGGGTTTACAAACTTGTTCGGCCCTGCCGCTTGACAAAATAAAGATACATAAGTAATCTTCCGATAATAATACAAGCCCCTTAAAAAACTATTTTATCCTCAAGGGAGGATTACACACATGGCTCTTAAAAAGGCAGAATTTAAATGTTCACAGATACTAACATTATGAAAAAATCACTGATTTTGGCCTGTCTCATATTTATTTTTTCCACTGGCTGTACAATGCATGTAAATGTTCCTTATGTTGATGTTGGCTTAAAGCAGCCTGAAAGCTCAGTAAAAACACCGGTCAGGGTAGCTGTTATTATCCCGGATGAAAAATATATAATGACAAAGACAGTTCCTGATGTCAACGGCAGCGGCATCAGTATTGTATATGCTGTGCCATTTGGACAAATTATCAAAAAAGCTTCTTCTGGAATTCTCCCCAATTATTTTGAGAAAGTGAAGATTGTTACTGCCAAACCGGCACTGGGAAGCACTGATCTATTGTTTATCCCCAAAATCAATGACTTTGATATAAGATCCGAAAGTGTCGGTTTTAGTAGTTTTAATGTCGAGGCAAGGGTATTGCTGGATGTCACTATTGCTGATTCAAAGGGTGCTCAAATTTGGAAAAAAACGATAGTTTCTCCATGGAAAAGTAAAACATATAGTGGCTTCTCCCAAAAAAAATACGAAACAACCTATGGAACCGTTGTTGCGGACGCAACTAATTCTGCATTCAAAGATGCTGTGCGCGGAATGTTTATGTCCAGAGTATTCAAAAATTATCTTGCGGGAAAAGGTGGGCAACAGATAATACCCTCTAAAAAATCTCAGGGTAAAGTATTTAAACTGCCGCCCCTCCGTTCAGATACCTATGCAATAGTCATAGGCATAGACTACAAAAACAGGAAAGACATCCCCCACCTTCAATATGCGTCAAATGACGCGAGGCAGGTTTACGAAGTTCTCACAGACCCCCGGTATGGCGGAGTCCCGAAAGAAAACGCAATATTGCTGCTCAACGAGAGAGCAACAAGAAACCAAATGATGGTGGCCCTTCGTAAAATCAGAGACAGAGACGGCTATGTTTATGTATATTACTCAGGACATGGGGCGCCAAAGACAAAAGGCGATCAGTTCATAGATGCCTATTTAGTCCCAAACAATGCGATCGTATCTGATCCTGAGGCGCTGGAAGATACAAGTATCAAGATGTCTTATCTGCAAAAGCTCATGGATGGTTCCCATGCAAAAGGTATAATGGTGGCCCTGGATGCCTGTTTTTCAGGAGGCGGAAAGTCTATCGTGCCAAAGGGAGGAAAACCCCTGGTAGGTATGCTTGTAAGTTCCGAGATAATGAAACCTACAGGTGCAGGCAGAGTGCTGATCACATCGTCGGCAACCAATCAGCAGTCCTGGGAAGATGAAGCCGAGATAAAGGGCGGCATATTCACCCATTATTTATTAAAAGGATTAATGGGAAAGGGCGGCAAGGATGTATGGGTCAAAATAGATGAATTATCAGACTATGTAAAAAAGAATGTCCCCAAGGCATCTAAGAGACTGAAAGGCCAGGAGCAGTA
>CAZKGS010000061.1:0-11690 GCA_964552105.1 uncultured Syntrophaceae bacterium | reverse complement strand
AATCATGTTGGACTCTCACTCCATCGACTGGGGTTCAAATCCCCATATCAGCATTGGAACGATTAGTTCGCTTCTTTTCAAAAAATTTATACATATAACGACGCTACGTTTTTCTCATGCACCCGAGTTGACCACTCTCGGAGTTCGCTTTTCATGGAAGCAAGCAGGACTATCCTGATTACTTGATTCAGAAAGCTCTCGAATCCGGACAGATTACTAAACAAGATGCAGACCTAATCAGAGAATATGTTGCTGACTCACAGACCTCCAGGAATATCGGAGGGAAGAGAGCTCAGAGGATCATCTTTGTTCTGGTTGGTCTTCGAAGATTTATCGGACCGTTCACTGAAAATTCTATTGCTGATCTTTACTCCGGCGTTTCAAAAATTAAATCCGGGACTTCCCTTCGGGGAAACCAATTTGCTCCTGAAACAATTGCTGATTACATAGGGATGCTCAAAACTTTTTACCGTTGGCTCAATGAGGAGGAATATCTCTCTGCCAGAAAAGAAACTGAATAAAAAACGCGATGATGCAAGACATCAGGCTCAATTTATGAAAATGAGGATCCATTTTCATGACAAAAAGAAAATTGAACAAAAAACAACGTTTGGATATATTTATAAAATCTCAATTGTGAATTGATGAATGGAGGATCTATTTTTATTGCATTCAAAATCGCTATAAATACTTCTTTAAAATTGTTAGATTTTAGATTTTAATATCTTATCTAGGAAAGGGTATCAATGATTTTTACTGAACTGATTTCTAACCTTTAAGACATTTGTCATTATTTAAGAATTATTGGCAAAATTCAAACATACGCGCAAAATAACCTTCTTTTGGCAATAAATTATAAAGTGATTCTAAAAAAAAACGCGATGATGCAAGACATCAGGCTCAATCTATGAAAATAAGGATCCATTTTCATGACAAAGTTAACCGTTGTTACAATTGATAAATACTGAGACCAGAAAGAATTACTTATTACGTTTTCAGGGAAAGATTACATGACAAAAATGATTATCCAATGAAAAACCGTTATCTTGCTCTTGATATGTTCTCCGGTGGTGGTGGTCTTACCGAGGGGTTTGTACGCCAGGGATTTGATTTTGCCGCACATATTGAAATGAACAAAGATGCGTCAGAGACCCTTGAGACACGCCTGTGCTATCATGATCTCAAACAGAACAAAGATCAGGATATCTATGTCGATTACTACCAAGGAACAATTAATCGTAAAGAGTTCATTACCAGAGCAAAAGAGACCGGTGCTAGGACAGAATCTGTCATTAACAGTGAGATAAACAACGAATGCGAAAGCAGAATGATTGAATCGATTAAAAAGAATCTTTTTGATCATTACAACCGAAAAACAGTTGATGTTGTTATTGGTGGACCTCCCTGTCAGGCTTATTCACTGGTCGGAAGGGGCCGGGATCAGAACGGGATGAGGGATGATCCCCGGAATTATCTCTATCAGCACTATATCAGTTTCCTGAGGGCTTTTGAACCGGAACTGTTCGTCTTTGAGAATGTTCCCGGAATAATGAGTGCGAAGGACAAAACCATCTTTCCTGATATTCTTGAGCAGTGTAAAGCAGCCGGATACCATATCGACCCGGAACCAAGAGTACTAAATGCGAGCACCTTTGGTGTTCTACAGAACCGGAACCGCATCGTCATTATCGGATGGAAAGAAGGAACGAATCATTCTTACCCTAAATTCAGACAATCACCACTGAAAGGGCAGGTCTGGGATCTACTAAATGACCTTCCGGAACAACAGGCGGTAAAGAGCAATATGGATATTTTTCTACCTTATACAGGAGATGCTTCTGGATATGCACGGGATGCAAAGATCAGAAACGGATTTGGCGGGGTCCGTCATCATGCGGCAAGGTTTCACAATGACC
This sequence comes from uncultured Syntrophaceae bacterium, assembly GCA_964552105.1. Lineage (GTDB taxonomy): Bacteria > Desulfobacterota > Syntrophia > Syntrophales > UBA6807 > CAZGAK01. The sequence continues at coordinate 9,774 of CAZKGS010000061.1, read as the reverse complement.
GGGACCGGGAAATATATCGCATAGCTATTGAACAATGGAACCTAGGGGAAGGGACCCGGCTGAAATACAACGAGTTGCCGGAACATCTGGGAGAACATAAAAACAAGGAGGTATTCCTGGACCGGTATAAGGTGGTAAACGGTAACGGTCATTCTCACGCTGTTGTTGCTCATCTTGCAAAAGACGGCCATTACTTCATCCACCCGGATATTAATCAGGCCCGTTCACTGACGGTTCGTGAAGCAGCACGGCTACAGTCCTTCCCTGATGATTATTATTTCGAAGGACCACGTTCAGCAAAATATACCCAGATTGGTAATGCAGTTCCACCACTAATGGCCGAGGGTATAGCCAGAAAAATTAAAAGAATGCTTATATAATATTCACTTTTTTTTCTGAACAGTTTCAACAATTCTGTCCACAATTGATTCGGGATCTTTTCTCACTTCATGTTCCCAGAACCTCAGAACAGTCCAGCCATTTTCTGAAAGCTCTGCATTGACCCGCAAATCGCGTTCCAAATTTCCATTAATTTTTTCAATCCAGAAATCCCGATTTGTCTGTGGTTCCCTAAAACACTGTAGGCATTTATGCCAGAAACAACCATCGATAAAAATTGCCACTTTCTGTTTTGTAAAGATGATATCCGGCTTTCCTAGGAGAGCATAGTGAATACGATAGCCTCTGATACCTCTGGCATAGAGTAAACTCCGAATAATTAATTCAGGTTTTGTGTTTTTTGCCCGAATGGCAGACATATTTCGGCTTCGTTGTTCGGGAGTGTGAACATCTGTCATGTCAATGAACTGTTGATTTAATAAGTTTTTTTCGTGTGGATTACGTAACCAAGAAAATATTTATTTCATTAAGTGTGGGCGTTTACCAAATAAAGTTGTTTTCAGACGAATGACAAGTCTTATCATCATATAGATGAATGATTATTTATTGGGGATAAATATGCGTGAAGAATACATTTCGGAATTGATCAAAGAATTACGTGGCCCAAAATTTGGAAAAGAAGAAATTATTCATTCGAATCCATTTACTGAATATATTACAGGAGTGATAATTCCCAAAAACTGTAAAAAACAGGATATTTCACCAGATTCTGAACAAGTCCGGGAGGAATCTGATGATAAATATTCTGAAGATATTGATGATATAGCAGATTCAGTTCTTATTGTTCCAAGTGAGCTTGATCCACAGATGAAACCTAAATCATTTGGTATTTCATTTACTCTTTCAGGAATGAATCTGGAATTATCAGTATGTGTTTCATGGGGTAGATATTTTCCTATAATCCCTGAGAATCAATCAGATGATACAGAAAAAGAAAAGGGACAATCTTCATGGAAAAGAGTTCCGTATTTAAAATTAATTCACCTTAAATCAAAAGATCTTCAGAACGGAGAATTCATAGTTTATGGAGGCAGTGACGGAAAGGTTATCCTTGATATAAAAATAATTTCGCGTGAAATTACCTCAAAATACATCATCTTAAGCTTAATTAATAATTTAACAATCGAAGAATGTAAGGGTGAAAATCTTACAAAAGCCACTCTCTTTCAGCCAACAATAAGAGTCAATATTGAAAACGATGGAGAATTGATTTTTTCGGATAAAAAGACAACAACAGAATTAGAATTTATATACACCGAATCTCCGGTACTAGCAAGAGGACATATGTGTTCAGCTGTGTGGAAAGATGTTGATTATCAACAGAGAATAGATCCTCTCATTCTCTGGCCCGAATGCACACATTCTGAAGAAGCAAAACAGTTTATTGACTGTGATGTCCGTTCTGAATTTATTCCTCTTCATTCTTCTCCTGCTCCAGAATTTGACTGGAATGTTCCAGATTCAGCTAATATTCCAATATTTTCTGCACGTCAGTTATCTGAAATTTGGACTCCTAAAGACATCGATAAGGCAATTCAGCCACTTCTTACATCTTACCATGAATGGATAATGGATCAGAAAAACCAGATAATGCAGGGAATTTATGATGAGAATAGTATCAGCAGTCAGATACTGAATGAACAGAAATTGTCTTTTAAAAAGCTTGAAAGTGGTGTCAAATGTATCAAAGAAAATGAAGATGCCCGACTTGCTTTTTGTTTTGCCAACAGGGTAATATTACTCCAGAATATCTGGAAGAAGGGAAAAAAGGCTTCAAATACCAGCATTGATTTTTCATGGCGTCCATTTCAGCTTGCTTTTTTCCTAGTAAGTCTTGAATCATTATATAACCCTGATTCAGAATACAGAAACACTCTTGATCTTCTCTGGATCCCTACTGGTGGAGGGAAAACTGAAGCTTATCTTGCGATGATGGCATTTATCATCGCTCTGCGCAGAAGGAACGCACTGGAGGGAAAGATAAATAGTGCTTACGATCAGTCCGGAGCAGGTGTATCTGTTATTACCCGTTACACTTTACGTTTGCTCACTGTGCAACAGTTCAGAAGAACACTGATGATGACAATTGCTGCAGAATACCTAAGAGTTCAGAAACAAAACGGCGTTCATGGCTGGAGACCAGCAGGATGCTCATACAATGATTCTTGGCTCTATGGACTGACACGCTTTTCTACAGGGATGTGGGTTGGTGGAGGTGTCTCCCCCAATCATCTTCGTGGGGATTATGGTGCGATTAAAGCTCTTGAATCTAAAACTACAGAAGGGGAACCTGCCCAGATAGTAAAATGTCCTGTTTGTGGTGAATGGCTTTCTGTTCCCCGTGCTGGCCTTTCTGAAGGTAAAAATAACATATTTCTGATAATTAAGTCTGACATGACGACCGATGAGATAAGAGAAAAAATAACCAACATTGATCTGCCGGAATATGTTACCTCAGCAAATATCATACAGGATAATCTTCCCTGTGGATATTGTACCCTAAAAATCAGCCTCTCTTCTCCATCAAAAATTCAGGAGAAACAATTTGATGAATTTGTAAGAGATTTGGAAAAAACAGGGAAATTTGCAGTTTCTTCCTTTAGACCATCACGTCCCGGATATTTCTCTATATCCCCAGAGCCTTCGAGAACCAATAAAAAACCCAGAGATTTTGAAATTTATTGTACAAATCCCGAATGTGATCTAAATACATTAGGAGAGTGGAGTGAAGCTGTTCCGGGCCTATGGGGTAAAGATACGGGAATTGATGGTATGAAATTTTGTATTCCTGAAGGGCCCTTTGCCAACGGTAACAGAATGCCGGTACCGGCTTATACAACTGATGAGCAGATCTATCATCGGTGCCCAACAATAATTGTTAGTACTGCTGACAAAATTGCACGTCTTGCCTTTGAACCGCGGGCAGGTGCAATGTTTGGGGGAGTAACCAGATATAACAGATATTATGGATATCTTAGAGGAGATGATGAAAAATATCGTCCTTCAGATTCCTTGAAATTAGCTCTTAGCTCTGATAATACAATCAAAATTAGTTCATTCCCACCTCCAGACCTAATTGTACAGGACGAATTACATCTGATGGATGGGCCACTGGGAAGTATGTTTGGCCTCTATGAAGTCATCGTAGACGGTTTAATTATTCAGGGAGGAGGCAAACCGAAATATGTTGCTTCATCGGCAACAGTCAATAATGCCCGTTCTCAAGTGAAAGAACTTTTCAATAGAGAGACATTCCAGTTTCCACCATATGGACTCTGTTACAAAAATAGTTTTTTTGTAAGATTTCCCGAATCTGATTTAGCTTGGGATGAAAAAAGACCTGGGAAAATTTACCTTGGCATTTATGCCCCAGGAATGGGACCACTTACACCAATTATCAGAATCTGGTCAAGACTTCTTCAGACAGGATATGAGCATCAGGAAGATAAATTCATTAATAATTTCTGGACACTTGTTGGATATTTTAATTCAATACGTGAACTTGGAGGAAACCTATCCCTCTATCGTGAGGATATTGTTGAAAGGATCAATCAAATTTCTGATGGAATCCCTCGTAATATTGATGCCGAAAAAGGCATTGAACTTTCCAGCCGGGTTGATTCAACAGACCTTCCGCAAATCCTTGAAGATCTTGAAGGGGGGGGAGAAAAAAAGTATACCGAGAATCCTGATGCCATTTTTACTACTTCAATGTTCGCAACGGGGGTTGACATCCCCCACCTTGCTCTAATGCTTGTCAATGGTCAGCCAAAAACTACAGCCCAATACATCCAAGCTACGGGACGGGTAGGACGACAACACGGAGGATTGGTAACAGTTTTCTATAAAGCAGGCAGACCTAGGGATCTTAGCCATTATGAACTTTTTACCGGATATCACAACAGAATTAATCTTATGGTTGAACCTGCCTCTGTTTCACCATATTCTAAAGGTTGTCTTGATAGGGCAGCAGGTCCCGCAATGGTAGCATTTCTCAGAAATATGAGTGCAGCTCAGAATAATTGGTCACCGAATGATGGGCATGTAATACAGAAAGAATCTGCTAAAAAAGATTTTGACAAGTTTTTGGAAATTTGTTTTGAAAACCGGGCAAATGTGCCTCCGGGTGTGGTTGAATATATAAAATCGCAATATAACCGATGGGAAAACTGTTCTGCAATAATCGGATTAGATAGTCCATTGATGTTCTATGAATATGCACAATATAGAAAAGCTAAAAATAATGTTGTTCTCGGAGATCCAGCACACGAAAAGCGCATACCGAAACTAATAACCGTTTTCAGGAACGCTCCACAATCACTCAGGGATATTGAAGAGACAACGGCATTTGAGGTGTGACAATGACAAAGGAATTTCAGCATTTAAGTAGATCTCAATTTGTACTAACCTATGGTCCTGGTTCAATTATTGAAACAAAAAATGGTCCACGTCTAATTCCAGATCTTTCAAGAGGGCTTAGAGATTATTTCAACGAAGAAATTTTTGAAAAATTCGAGATAAAAGATGTCAGACTGTGCACACACATTCAAAAAAGCACAGATGCAGAAAATAAAGCAAGAATTGTGGCTCTTCCATCAAATGCCGGCCTAGAAATAAAACAAAACAAGGGAGTTTATGCCACTCAGATATTTCCAACATGGAAAATTTGTTACGGAAGAAAAAAGAATGAAAACCACAATCCTATTCTTTATTCCGGAAAGAAATGTCCAATTTGTAAAAATGAGGAAAAAACAGGAGTTGTCAGATTTGTTGCTGCCTGTTCTGCCGGACATCTTGACGAGGTGAACTGGAAATATGCTATACATCAAGACTCAGAATGTGATCCTCCCTTTTACTGGTGGAAAATTACAGGAAGTTCACTTGCAAATATTGAGATCGAATGCCCTAATTGTAACTCAAAGACGACAATGCAGGATATCTACAAAATGCATTTTAGATGTACTGGAAGATTCCCTGAAAAAGAGAGAGAAGCAACAAATTACTCTCCCTATTTTTCAATTCCAAAAAGAAACAAAAAATGTGATAAATCAATGAGAATTACACAACGACAATCAACATCGCTGCGTATTCCAGATACTATGACTTTACTCACGATTCCAAAATATGACAACCAACTTACCTATGTGTTACAGAGACGTTCTGTTATAGATATCCTTGACAGTGCTCTGATCACGCGCAAAACTATGGGAAATAGTATGAGCGAAGAAATGTTTATTGATTTGGTTAAAAATTTACTTGCCTCAAAATTATCTCCAGAAACGTTGAAACAAATACAAACTGAAATTGAAAAATTAGGAATAAATGAGTTCTTTTCTTTTTATTTGCAACTAAAATCAGGAGAATCATCTTTTCTTGATCTAATGTATGAAGAATTTGAGTCTCTGCAGTCAGGAGCGGGAGTTTATACGGAAAATTTCATGATGGATGAAGGTGAGGAATTTTTACAACCTGCGGATTCACTGGTCCCATCCCTTAAGGTATACCCTATTAAAAAAATCCGGACCGCGACTGTTCAAACTGGCTATCGACGAATGATGTCAAGAGCGAACGATAACGATGAAGTTCCTGTTTCAACTGCAAAGTTCTTGCATGACTATTACTGGTATCCCGGTTTTGAAGGATTTGGCGAAGGGATTTTTATCACTTTGGCTGATGGAAAGATCCCGGATATATCTCACAATAATGTGTATTCTGACTGGAAAAAATACAAGTCCTCAGGATATTCCGGAAACTCAGAATGGACTGATATTTGTGCCGAACCTAACTTTGTATGGCTTCACACGATCTCACACGCTCTGATTAAAGCTCTCGCAGAATTTACAGGATATTCGTCCGCATCACTGCGTGAACGCATTTACTTGTCACGCGACGGTAAAAATGGTGGCATACTTATTTATAACACATCACCCGGTGAAGATGGAGGCATGGGAGGTCTTACCGGAACAATCAAAACATTTAGGGATATCACAAACGAAGCAGAAACAATAATAAAAATTTGCTCAAATGATCCCCTGTGTGATGATCTCAAAAAATCAGCAGACAGTATAAACGGAGCTGCCTGTTACAGTTGTCTGCTAATCTCTGAAACATCCTGTGAACACCGGAATCTCTGGCTTGACCGGCATCTTATTACCGGATAAATTAATGGAAGCAAATATTACTCCCGTTGCAACAGGAGATGCCTGGATTGGATATGGTGTCAGATCTTTTCAATCAGTTATAAGCGAATTGATTGAAAAGGCAGAGAAGGAATTGATTCTGACTGTATATGTACTGACCAATGTAGATATAGTCAATGCTCTGTCAATTGCGCTTGAACGCGGGATTGCAGTTACAATATATTTATATGATGATGGTGATGGTATAACAAAAAAGGATGCTGTAAGAAAAATTTCAGCCCTTTGTGAGGAATATCCATATCTGATAATCAATAAAGTAAGAAACCGGGTCCTTCATGCAAAGGTCATTGTTGCGGACGGACGGAAAGTTCTTGCAGGATCAGCAAATCTTACGTATCCGGCACTGATTAATAATTATGAACTGGGTTTTCTGATAGAAAATGCAACAGTTGCCGGAAAAATTATTGAACTTATCAAAAAAGTTGGGGAATGATGAGAAATTATTATCATGCATGTATTATTTGCCCAACATGTCATGAACCTTATTCCGATTCCTATTCAGATTTTGTGAGCCTTATATTAAATAAAAACGGGAGAATTGTATGTAATAGTTGTAATTCAGAGTTTAATCATCTCATTGATTTTTCTGGTAAAAAAAAATTTCTTAATACATACAGAACATTAATTAATCACAGCACCTACCCCCTCTCAAAAGAAATCGGAAAAATACCTCTTTTCTGGTATATCAAGCCAAACACTATTGAAGAATCGTACATTGAATGGGTTGCTGAAAAACCAAAGGGAATTTTTCTTATCACTTGGCCTTGGGAAGAAGTCAGATTCATTCCAATTCTTCTAACAGAATACCATACTAAACATCCTAATTCTAAAATAGTGGTTGTCGGGGATTATTATGAACCTATTCCGGATAATGATCAAATAAACGATCATTCTCTTCCTGAAATTATATCAAACACCATTTTTGTAGATGATCCGCAAAACCCCTCTGATGAACTTAAAAAAGAGATGAATAATTTCAGAAAAGAAAAATCTCTTCTTTTTCATCTTCGAAACGTTATCAAAGTTAAATTCAAATCGTTTGGTTCACGGGAATTAGATGAGTCTATTTGCCTAAAAAGTCTTAAGCAATGCGCAAATGATCAAAAAAATCAAATTATCGAAGATTATGGAATTGGAAGTTTAAGAGATATTGAACTTACCAAACTAGATGGAAGAACTGTTTCCGGGTACAGCAAAAAAGAGCTTGAATCCAGAAAAGTAGATCCAGAGAATGGCAAATGGATTTTACAGTTACGTGAAGAGAATCAATGGTCTGGTAAGCAGAATTATAACCACATTTGGTTGTATGAAATTTTGGCAAATCTGAATGGTGTTGTTCGGTGTCAGGATTATCTGATCCCTTTAGTTTATTATACAATTAATGAGGATGAACATCCTAAGGCCGGTATAACACACCTGATTTCTTCTAAGTCATATCCACAACAGATATTCAGGATGATACACGAGATTCAGCCTGATCTTCTGATTATTGAAAATGCCGATTTCTTTATACAGGACATTAGGTATTATGGTGATTCAAGTCGGACATTGTTTGAATATATTAAAAATCCGGTAAAAACCACCCTTTTGTTTTCAACAGATCCTGAAAAAAGACAATTTTATCATCTTAATTCTCCCGATAACGCACTAATAGCAGCAGGATGTAAAATACATACCCTTGATTCAGCTGATGTAATGAAATGTATTGGAGAACATTCAAATGAAAGTAGATATCCTTCTCCTCTCTCTTCAGGAATTATAGAATATCTGCAGAAGCAGAGATCTGATCCCTCTGTTCAGTACATTGAAGTTGAAAAATTAACTAAATTTTCAGATACTCTGTTACAAATTACTAGAATACTTGATACGGACCATGCAAGGGAGATCAGATTTTATCTTAGACGTGTAGTAGCGTCACCTCTAAACATCATAGGGGATTATTCAGATTTAAAATGTGTGAAGGTTCAAAAGGGACCTTTTGGCCTTAAATTGACCTATGATATGCTCTATAGTGATCTTATTTGTTCTGCTGAAGATGACGAGATCCCTAAAGAAATTCCCATTAAATTTTCGCAACTGCTTAAAGATCTTTATCTGCCAGAAATATTTCAAAGTGTCAACCCATTGCGGGAAGCCATGCTGAGTAAAGCTATAGATATTCTTGAAAAAAATCCTTTAGCTTATGTTTCAATTATTGTTCATTTTTCTGATGTGAAGGGCCTGGTAAGAATAATTCAGGACAAAGAGCTTATTCCAGAAACTTTGTTGCCGCGGGTTAATATTTCAGAATGGAAAGGATTGATGAACAAAGAGGCATTCATAGATCAAGAGAACCCACATTATGTAATCTCCTCTCAGTATCCTTCATTATCATACAACCTCAGAAAATCTGATGTCACTGAATTTATCTTTATTAGTGACAGGAAAGGACTTGAAGGAATTAAAGAAATAATCTCAAAGAGATTGCTCGATACGTTTGCCCGTCCGGTCTTTTTGCCGGATGAAATTGGGTCTATGCCTCCTCTAATCGCTGAGGCACTAGATACTATAGACGTTCCGGCACCCGAAAGAGTAGCTGAAATATATAGTGATATTGATGATGAAGAGATCAGTTTTTCCGTAAGAACTCAGTCACAGAATCCAGTCCAGAGAACAGCCGATGAAACGAATTCTGATGTTTATGGCATTGAACCCGGTGAAGAAGCATTTCTCTGCATTGATAACCAAAACCGAGGTATATTTTTTTCAGCTGGTCAGAGTGTCATGATTCGTAAAGATGGATTTTTTTCAGATATTGATACAGACAACCGTCGCTCAGATAATAAAATAATAAAGGATCTTACAGGTGTTGAAATCATACTTGGAAAATCAGGAGTTTATTATTCCTTTAAAGCGACATTCTTTAAATTTATGATGAAAGAAGGAGCACGTAAACCTTTCAGAAAAGAGCCCTACAGCTGGAATGGGTTCAAAAAACTTTTTGATACATCGGTTTTATGGATTCATCTGATAGAGAAAGCAGCCGAAAAAATAGCAGAAGAACATTCAATTGAATTGGATGTTGCACTTACCCTTGTATCAGGACATCTTACAGATGCAGGAATCACAGCACAGGAACCGGCAACAGTAATTGGTTGGTGCAACCATCATGAAGATATTACACTTGAATCCGGAA